>WGAT01000088.1 GCA_015494715.1 Campylobacterota bacterium | reverse complement strand
TCTACAGCGCCGACGCTTTTTGCGAAAATATCCACTTCAAAAAAGAGTGGATGAGTCTTAGGCAAATCGCTCTCAAAGCTATGCTTGTCAATATCAGCGACGCTATAGCGATGAACGCTACGCCTAGATACGCTCTTGTAACCATCGCCATCCCCAAAGCTTTCACTCCAGCCCAGATGGAGGAGTTGGCCAAGGGACTCAAAGAGGCGTGCGAGAAGTATGGCTGCCAGGTCATTGGCGGCGATACCGTAGCTTCGGATAGGCTCGATATCTCTATAGCTCTTGTTTCCATTACAAGGCGTCCTATCTATCGCAAGCCTGTGCGTAGAGGTTATCTGCTCGCTTATACAGGAGATCTTGGCAGTGTGGCCAAGGATCTGCGGCGGCTGCTTAGAGGCGGAGGGGTGCGTCCTCGCTCCAAATTCATACGCCCCAAGCTTCGTATCGATTTTATGCGGCGAGCCTCTCGCCACATCAAGGCGGCGATGGATATAAGCGACGGGCTCTTTGACGATTTGGCCAAAATGATGCGCCTCAATCGCAAGGGTGTACGCTTCTTGGCTCCGATATCCAAGGCCAAAGGGTGCAGTGGGGAGGAGTATGAGCTGCTTTTTGCTTTTGATCCAAGAGCCAAAGGCGCTATCCTCGCTCGTGCCAAGGCCGCCCGTACCCCCGTGAGCATATTTGGCCAAGTGGTGCGGGGGCGATTTTTCAATATGTGCAAACCAAATCATTTCTAAGGATTTCTTATGGATAGACTTTTCTATCTCTCCCATGCGCCGATCGACTTTTATTTTCGGCCAACACCAGAGACTTTTGTAGTAGAGGAGGTGCCCCTCTATCCCTTTAGCGGGGAGGGGGAGCATTTGATACTCCAAATCAGAAAGAAAAATCTTTCTACTTGGCAGATGCTCCAAATTATTAGCGAACAGATTGGCGTGAAGCTGCGAGATATCGGCTATGCCGGACTCAAAGATAAAAACGCTTTGACCTATCAATACGTCTCGCTACCCAAAAAGTATGAGGCCAATTTGCAAAATCTCAACCACCCGGCGATTAAAATAATGGAAAAAACCTACCATACCAATAAGCTCCGTCTAGGACATCTCAAAGGCAACCGCTTCTTTATCCGTCTCAAAAAGGTCTCGCCCGTGGATGCCAAGAGGATCGATGAGGTGCTCAAGATCATCGAAAAAGAGGGAATGCCCAACTATTTTGGCTATCAGCGATTTGGCATAGAAGGAGACAACTGGCGATTGGGGGAGCAGATCGTGGCTGGGAGCAAAAAGGAGCGAAACCGCAAACTTCGCAAGCTTCTCATCAACGCCTACCAAAGCCATCTGTTCAATTTGTGGCTGAGCAAACGGGTGGAGCTAAGCCGCTTGATCGCCTCTTTTGAGCCAAAGGAGCTTACAAATGTGCTCGATCTGCCAAGTGGAGTGGTAAAAGAGCTCAAAGCCCAAAAGCGGTTTTTCAAGATTTTGCCCGGCGATATCGCTATGCACTACCCCTTTGGCAAGATCTTTTATGTAGAAGATACACCGGCCGAAGCCGAGCGCTTCTGGCAGCGCCAGATCTCTCCTACGGGACTGCTGCCGGGCGAGCGGGTCAAGCGAGCTGACGGGCTGGCCAGAGAGATCGAAAAGGATTTCGACGACGAGCGGATCGAGGAGTTTGGGGACAGACGCTACGCCTGGGTTTTTGTGGAGGAGCTTAAAGGAGAGTACAAGGAGAAAGAGGCTCAGTACGAGCTAAGCTTCTTTTTACCCAAAGGGAGTTATGCTACGGTTCTATTAGAAGAATTGGCGCACAAAAAACTACAAGGAGAATAGATGCGAGCGGAATTCAAAGAAGATTGTAAATATGCCGACGAGATCCACGAAGATACGAGGGATCTTTTTTATAAATGGCTCAAACGCTATGGACTTGATGTACCCGAGATGGACGAAGATCTGGCTGCGAAATTAATCCTTACCGAGATGCGAAAAGCGCTGGACGAGCTGGAGCTCAAGCACTGCGGAGGCTCCTGCGACACCGAGCCGCCCAGCTGCCCCAATTAATCTTTGAATAGCAGGCTGCCGATGCGCACCATATTGGAGCCGCACTCGATGGCCAGCTCGAAGTCGTGGCTCATCCCCATGGAGCAGATGGTAGCGCCGTGGGGCTTGAGGGCTTCGTAGATTTTGTAGGTGGTCTCGAAGCTTTGACGGATGAGGTTTTCATCCTCGCTGTGGGCTCCGATGGTCATCACGCCGCATAGATCGATATGTTTGGTCTCTTCGATGATTTTTAGATACTCGTCATAGGCACGCTCTGGCTCTACACCCGCTTTTGTGGGCTCTTTAGAGCTGTTGATCTGCAAAAGGCAGCTCATCTTTTTGCCCTTGGCATCGAGCCGTTTGTCGATCTCGAGGGCCAGATCTAAGCTATCGAGGGATTGCATGAGCCAAGGATCGAGGTCGATGAGATGGTTGATCTTGTTTTTTTGGAGGCGGCCGATGAAGTGCCACTCGATGGGCAGATCCTCCAGCTCGCTGGCTTTGGCCCTCAGATCTTGGACTCGGTTCTCGCCAAAAGCCCGCTGTCCCAGCTCATACAAAGCCCTGATCTCCTCGCTGCCTACATATTTGCTCACCGCCACGATTTGGACGATGTGATGCTCGCTTCGCTTGATCCTAGCATTTTCCACCCTTTGGACGATTTTATCGAAGTTGTCCCTGAGTCTGTATTTATCCATTGATGCCTCCCATGAGCCTGTTGATATCGTTATAGAGCCCAAGCCCCATGAGCCCCAGCAAAAAGGCCCAGCCCGCCAGCGTGATTTTGTACAGAGCCTCTTCGCTCGGAGTGTGGTGGGTGATCCACTCATACAGATTGATCATGATATGGCCGCCATCGAGGGCCGGGATAGGGAGCAGGTTGAGGATTCCTAGGTTTACAGAAATCAGAGCCGTCAGGCTCAGCAGCGCCACCATACCCACTTGGCTTGCTTTGGCCGTCACATCCATAATGGAGATGACACCGCCAATCTCTTTGGGCGAGACTACCCCCTCGATCATTTTTTCAATTCCTAGGACGATAAATTTGCTCGCTTCTATGGTCTTATCCCATGCCACTTGGAGGGCTTGAAGAGGAGAGTAGTGGATTTTGATAAACTCTTGTGCCGGAGCGATGCCGATCATGGGTCTGCGCACCTGCTCGCCAAAGATATCTTTGGTAGCGGTGGGTTTGGGGGCGATGCGAAGATGCAAGATTTTGCCCCCTCTATCGATCACAAATTCCAGCGGTTTGTTAGGATGTGCGGCGATGATACGGCTAAGATCCTCCCAGCTTCGCACCCTTTGGGCATCGATGGAGATAATGGTATCCCCCGGCTGCATTCCAGCCTCGGCTGCGGGAGTGTGGGGCAGTACTTTGCCGATCTTGGGCGCTAGGGTATCGTAGCCAGCCAGTGCTACTATCAGATAGAGTAAAAAGGCCAAAAAGAAGTTGGCAAAGGGCCCGGCAAGCAAGATGATGATTCGCTGCCACGGCTTTTTGGCGCTATAGCTGTCTGGATCGCTGCTTTTTGCGGTAGGGTCGGTGTCGTCTTGGCCTTTCATCTTCACATATCCGCCCAGTGGGATGGCGCTGATGGCCCATTCGGTATCGCAGCACCACTTTTTAGCCACCACCGGACCAAATCCGATGCTAAACCGCTCCACCCGCACCCCAAACATACGAGCAGCCAAAAAGTGCCCAAGCTCATGAAAAAAGATCAAAAAAGATAATACGAGTAGACTTATGATAATTCCCATACTTTACCTCAAATATGCTTTGATATATTCGTAGCCGCTATAGAGCGTCAAGGCCACGGCTATCCAGAGCAGCAGCTCCCCGCCTGGCCAATCCATCATCAAAAAACCGATGGCGATCATCTGGGCGATGGTTTTGATCTTGCCAAGGAGGCTTGCTGCTATCTCTTTACCGCTGCTAGCGGCGCTGACCCGAAGCCCGGTGATGAAAAACTCTCGTGTGAGAATCAAATAGACAGCCCATGGATCGGCACGTCCTAGTACCATCAGCCCTAAAAAGCCGGCCAGTGTGAGCATCTTGTCCGCCAGTGGATCGAGTATCTTGCCAAGCTCCGTGATCTGGTCAAATTCTCTAGCAATGTAGCCGTCAAAAAAGTCGGTGATGGAGGCTAGGACGAACAAAAAAGCTGCCCAGTAATCCAGCCAGCTTGGATGGATATGGGCAAATATCGGCAGATCCCTATCCACCAGCAAAAAAAACATAAGCGGCGCTATGAAAAGGCGCGATAGGGCGAGCAGGTTTGGCAGATTCATCAGCTAAAGCTGGTCCCCCCATCCACCACGATCGTTTGTCCCGTGATCCAGCTCGCATCCTCACTACACAAAAACCAGCAGGCCCCCGCCAGATCCTCCGGCCGTCCCATGCGTCCAAGGGGGCTTCTAGCGATCGTTTCGGCCTTGACCTCTTCATAATTTGGAAAAGCCCGCAAGGCATCGGTATCGATAGGCCCTCCGCTGACGGCGTTGACTCGGATATTTTGCGGCCCTAGCTCATGGGCGGCGTATTTGACCATCGTCTCTACCGCAGCTTTGGAGCTGCCGTGTCCAGCGTAGTTTGGAGTATAGACCAGATTGCCCGTGGAGCTCATGGAGATGATGACGCCACCTCCTACCTTTTCCATCCGTTTGGCCGCCTCTTGGGCTCCCACCACGAAGGCCAGCACGGTGGCGGTGTAGATGTTGCACAGCCCTTTGGGTTTGAGGCGCATGAAAGGGCCAAAACCGCCTACTACCGGACGGCCGGAGATGATGGCGTTGGAGATGAAGAAGTCGACTCTGCCAAAATCCTCGTCGATCTGCTTGAAAAGCTCTTTATAGTCGTTTGGCTCTAAAATATTGAGAGGGTAGGCTTTGGCTTTGATTCCATATTTTTGAGTCAGCTCTTTGGCCAACTGATTGGCCAGCTCCTCATTGGAGTTGTAGGTGAAGGCTATATCGACCCCCTCTTTGGCGAATCGCTCTACAATCGCTCTGCCGATACCTCTGGTGCCCCCGCTAAGTACCAATGTCTTGCTCATCGTACCACCTCATATTTTTGCAGCGTCTTTTTGAGTAGCTCCATATGCTCCTCGCTTGGGGGTACGAGGGGGAGTCGGTACTCGAGGCTCTCTAGCAGCCCGGATAGATACATCGCCGCTTTGATAGGGATCGGGTTGCTCTCGCAAAAGAGGGCCTTGTTGATCTCAAAAAGCTCGTCATTGATCGCTTTGGCCGTATCGAACTGCCCGGCAAGCCCGGCGTGGACCAGCATGGCGATCTTGTCTGGTAGCAAGTTGGCGGTGACGGAGATGACGCCCATGCCCCCGTCGGCGATGATGGGGTAGTTGATGGCGTCATCGCCGCTGATCACATAAAGCTCGGGCCGTTTGGCCAAAAGTTCCACCGCGCGCTCGATGGAGCCCGTAGCCTCTTTGATGCCGTAGATGTTCTCTATCTCGTCAAAGAGCCGAAAGACGGTATCTGGCTTGAGGTCTACACCAGTACGTCCCGGGACGTTATAGAGCACCACCCCGATATCGATGGACTGGGCTATCGTTTTATAGTGCCGGTAGAGCCCTTCTTGGGTCGGTTTGTTATAGTAGGGCGTGACGCTAAGGATCGCGTCAGCTCCTGCCTCTTGGGCGAACTTGGCCAGATCGATCGCTTCGTGGGTGGCGTTGCTGCCAGCCCCCGCCATTACCTTTGTGCCGCTACCTTTGCACACCTCTACGGCGATCTGGATACAGCGTTTGTGCTCCTCGTGGCTCAGCGTCGCGCTTTCTCCCGTGGTGCCTACGGGCACGACGGCGTCTATGGCGTTGTCGATTTGGCGTTGGATGAGCTGGGCGTAGCGCTCTTCGTCCAGCTTGCCATCTTTGAAGGGGGTGATGAGTGCGGTCATCGCTCCTTTTACTTTTTCCATCAATTTTTCCTTTCGATCACGGTGGTGGAGTTGTCTTTGGTGAAATATTTTTTGGCTGCTTCTTGGATATCTTTAGTGGTGAGTTTGTCGATATTTTCCTCGTAGTGCAAAAGTGGCTCGATATTGCCTCTGGCGAAATAGCTGCCAAAGAGATCGGCTACGTTGCTGGAGTTTTCCAATGAGAAGATAAAGTCGGCTTTGGTATTGATTTTGAGTTTGTCCAGCTCACTTTGCTCGATCTTGCCCTCTTTGAGCTTGTCGATCTCGCTCCAGATCTGCTTTTCTATCTCCTCGGCCGTTACGCCCGGATTGGCCACAGCGAGGAAGATAAAAAGCCCCGGGTCGATATTTTCCATGTTGTAGCCATAGATCTGGTTGACCATCTTCTTTTGATCCACGAGGGTTTTATACAGCCGGCTGCTTTTGCCGCTGCTAAGCAGCTCGCTAATGGCGCTCAGAGCCGGCTGATCCTTGTCCTCAAAATTTGGGATATGAAAGGCGATGGCTAGGATCTGAGACTCCACCTCTCGTTTGATATAGACTCTCTTGGGCCCGTCTTGTTTGGGTTCTACCTGATGGAGCTTTGGAATGTCGCAGCAGTTTGGGATCTGCTCAAAATGCTTTTTGGCCAGCTCGAACACTTCGCTCTCGTTTACATCCCCGGCCACGACGATGATGGCGTTTTTGGGCTGGTAGTAGGTCTTGTGAAAGGCTCTGATATCCTCGATGGTCCAGTTGAGGATATCGCGCATAAATCCTATGGGTGTCCAGTGGTAAGGATGGTAGATGTAGGCGTTGTTAAAAAGCCTAAAATAGAGATACCCAGTGGGGCTGTTGTCCGTGCGCCATCTGCGCTCTTCGGCCACTACCTCCCGCTCGGTTTGGAACTCTTTTTCATCCAATTTAAGATTTGCCATCAATTCGCTAAAGAGCCACAAGGACTTGTCTAGATGCTCCTTGGCGCTTTTGATGAAATAGTGGGTGTAGTCAAATCCCGTCGAGGCGTTGTCCACGCCGCCAAAGCTTTTGACGATCTCGTCGAACTCCCCGGCTTTAAGATGCTTAGTGGATTTGAAATTGAGATGTTCGAGCATATGAGCGATACCCGTTTTGCCCAGTACTTCGTTGCGGCTACCCACTTTGTAGAAGATATCGGTGGTGATCACGCCGCTGTCGTTGTGCATCGGGATGGCTACGACCTTGAGGCCGTTTTTGAGTGTGGTTTCATAATATTTTGGCAAACTTCCAGCCATCAATCCTCCAATGATTAGTAGTGATAGTAGTAGTGTTCTCATCGTAAATCCGCTCCAACGGCTTGAGTGATATGCTCAAAGCCATCTTTTTGGAGTAATTGTAGCAAACCAATGTTGATATCACGAAGCAAAGGCGGCCCGCCATAGATAAAAGCGGTATAGAGCTGTATCAAATTGGCCCCGGCTCGGATGCGTCGATAGGCCTCTTGGGCGCTATCTATGCCTCCTACGCTTATAAGGATCGTTTGGCCAAAGAGCTCTTTGGCTACGGCTTGGAAAATGGCAAAGCTTTTCTCGGCTATCGGTTTGCCACTGATACCTCCAAAATCTTTAGCGCCTCTGATGAGGCTATAATCGATGGAGGTGTTGGTGGCGATGATCCCGCTAGCTCCAGCTTCTACCGCCGTTTTGGCCAAAGAGACGGCTTGATCTAGGCTCATATCCGGAGCGATCTTGAGCAGGATCGGCGTATCGGTGCGTTCTTTGGCCATGGCAAAAAGCTCTTGGATGAAGGACTCGTTTTGCAAATCTCTTAGTCCCGGCGTGTTGGGGCTTGAGATGTTGATTACCAAATAATCGGCCAACTCTTTGAAAGTCTCGATCAAAAATCGGTAATCATCCAGAGCCTTTTCTTGGGGCGTGGTTTTGTTCTTGCCGATATTGACGCCGATGGGAAAAGAGGCTGGGTAGATACGCTTTAGTCTTGCTTTGACCACCTCGGCCCCTTCGTTGTTGAAGCCCATGGCGTTTTGGAGGGCCTCATACTTTGGATGGCGAAAGAGGCGGGGTTTTGGATTGCCCTCTTGGGGGCGAGGAGTGACGGTGCCTACCTCCACATGGCCAAAGCCTAGAGCGTGAAGAGTTGGTACCATCGTGGCGTTTTTGTCAAATCCCGCCGCCAGTCCCAGAGGGTTTTTGAACTCCTTGCCAAAAAGCCGCTGTGTCAGCCGCTCGTCCTCTACTAAGTAACGCTTTTGCAAAACTTTGAGCAGCGGCGGGAAAAATCCGGCCAGCTCGAAAGCGGTCTCGGCGATGTGGTGGGCCGTTTCGGGATCTAGGTGAAATAGAATCTTTTTTATCCTTTCGTACTCCATGCCGCTCCTTTGAATTGCTCAATTATACTCATTTTTGCGATAAAGCTCAATGTAGTGGGGGCACGACTCCATCAATCGCTCATGCCTCCCCTCGCACACCTTTTTGCCCTGTTGCATGACGATGATCTTGTGGGCCTCGGTGATAGCCGGGAGATTGTGGGAGACCACCAAAATGATGCGCTCTTTGGTAAGTTGCTTGATCGTTTCCATGATGGCCCGCTCGCTTTTGGCGTCCAGTGCGCTGGTGGCCTCGTCGAAGATGAGGATTTTGGGGTCTTTGTAAAGGGCTCTGGCGATTGCTAAACGCTGGCGTTGGCCGCCGCTGAGGTTCATCCCCGCCTCTTCGATCTTGGTGTGTATCCCCTTGGGCAACTTTTGGACAAACTCCCACGCTTTGGCCAACTTCAAAGCCTCTTCCACCCGTTTTGGATCAAAATCCTCGCCGCCGATATTAAAAGCGATCGACTCTTCGAGCAAGTAGATACGCTGGCTCACCAGTGCGATGTGGGCTCGGTAGTCGTCTAGATCAATGCTTTCGATATCTATGCCGTCGATGGTGATGCGACCCTTTGTGGGGGAGTAGAAACGAACGATCAGCGAGAGGATCGAGCTCTTGCCGCTGCCGCTATCGCCTACGATGGCCGTGATCTGGTCTTTGTGAGCGCAAAAGCTTACATGATCCAAAGCAAGGGTCTTGCCATAGCGCAGACTCACATCCTCGAAGCAGAGCTTTTTGGGATTTTGTGGAAAAGGGAGCCTGCCGCTTCTTTGGCTGGGTTTTAGGTCGATGATGGCAAAGATCCGCTCGCTGGCCGCTATGGCGTCTTGGAGCTTGTTGTAGAGTTTGGAGACCTGCTTGATGGGGGTGTAGAGCATAAAAAGCGCCGTCATAAAAGAGAAAAACTGCCCTGCGCTCATATGCCCTTCGATCACCTCCCGTCCGCCCACATAGATCACCAGTGCGATGATAACGGCACCCAGACTCTCCATCAGTGGGCTTACCAGCTCGCTGGTGCGTACTTGATCGAGGGTAAGTCGAAAGAAATTTTCGTTATGTTTGGCAAAACGCTTTAGCTCCCTTTTTTCTAGTCCCTCGGCCTTGATCAGCTCGATATTGTTGAATAGTTCGCTCAGATGCGTGGTCAAATCGGCGATGGTCTCTTGGGATTTGTGGGAGATCTTCTTCATCCGTTTGGCAAGCCTAGAGAGGGGGTAAAGAGCCAGCGGCATGAGAAAAAGAAAGTAGAGGGAGAGCTTGGGACTTTGGTAGATGACCACCACAAGGAGCGCTAAGATAGTCAGCAGCTCTCGCAACAGATCTGGGATCATATTGGCCACTACGTTTTTGATGCGGTTGATATCGTTGGTGAGGCGGCTGATGAGCTCGCCCGATGGCTGGGAGACGAAGTAGTCCATCCGCATAGCAAGAATGGAGCGCAGCATCTGCTCTCTGATCTGGCGGATCACGTCTTGGCCGATATATTCGGTGTAGTAGACCTGGATGAATTTGCCAAAGCCTTTGAGCAGATAGAGCAGTACCACAAGAGGGGGCAAGATAGCCAGCATATGGGCGTCTTTT
>WGAT01000087.1 GCA_015494715.1 Campylobacterota bacterium | reverse complement strand
TTCATTGCAGTCGACTACGATAACACCCTTGCTTTGGATGCCCCTGCTCTCAAGTACCTCCATAACCGTCACTTTACCGCCTCGCACATCGTCAAAACTCTTTTTGGCCAAGCGATCTAGCAGCAATCGAGCAAGAGTGCGTATATCCATCCTCTCCACTTTGCTCATACGCCCAAGGATAAAAAGATCTTCTTCAATCACTCTTTTTTCTTTGTCGCTAGCCAGCTCTATAATAAATTCCCTAAGCTCTGGAAAATCTTCTATTCTCTCAAATCGGCTCAGCAGCTCGGCGTCAATTTTGGATAAGAAACTCTCATCGGCCAAAAAACGGACCCGGTACAAAGCTTCAAGTTTGCGATACAAAGGCGAATAGATAAAACTATCCCCCATGGCGAAGTTGAGGTTGTTATATTCGTCAAAGACCTCTAGATACTCTTTAAAATCGGCTTGGGGCAAAATCACACTAATCTCTTCTGGCCGTATGCCTTTTTGGACAAACTCCTCTATTTTGGCAAAAATGAAATCGGCCTGGGCGATACGCCTATCAAAAAAGCGAATATCCACATTGGCCGCACTCCTGGCTAGCGGCTCTTTTGCCCACTCCCAGCCATCAGGCCCAGACGATATCTTATAGCGTCCCCTCTCTTTGATGCCAAACATCTTAAAAGCGAGCTCCAAATTAAACGTATCCACCTCATACTCTATTTGGATAGGGCGCTTGATTTGGGCGATGAGCTCTCGATCAAAAGCGCTCAAATAGCCAATCAACTCTATCTCTATCTTCTCAAACTGGGCAAAATAGTCGTGATTGATGCGGTACTCGTCCAATACGATCCAATCGCTCCACCCTTTTTGGGATAAAATCTCTTTGTAGTTTTGTCGTATTTGGGCAATAAGACGCATATGCTCCTCAAACTCCGCATACACATCGGCTCTGGCCACCTCCTCTAACGCCACCCGCTCCAAAAAGAGCTCTTTTAAAAAGGAGTAGATAAGCTCCCCCTCACGGGCAAACTGCTCAAACTCTTTTGGGATGCCAAGCTTATGCAGCGCCACTTTTTGGGAGGCTTGATGAAAGTAGACTTTGCGCAGCTCCTCACCCACAAAGGGTTTGGAGGGCAAAAGGGCTCTATCTAAAAATTCCGAAATAGTAAGCAGTTTTGGTAAAAGCCGGTTCGGGCCATTTTGGGCAAAGGAGCGGATTTGGCGTTGGGTGGTCAGGACTTTGAGTATCATGCCATCACACCGTTTTACTAAAGACTTTTTTACCCTCGCCGTGACGCTTCATATACGCATCAAAAGGCATCACGATATTGCGAATGAGCAAAGTTCCCGTGGGACTTACTTCGATGGATTTAGGCGTAATGCGAATAAGCCCCTCTTGCTCAAACTCCTCCAACTCCTCCAAAGCGTCGGCAAAGTACTCTTTGAAATCTATCCCAAACTCTTTCTCTATGCGAGGGATATCGAGTTTGAAGTTGGCCATGAGCTCCATAATCACAGCTTTTCGTATTCTATCGTCTTGATTGAGCGCCACGCCACGATGAAAAGGAAGGCGTCCCGCGTCGATTGCCGCTTCATAGGCATTCATCTCTTTGTAGTTTTGGGCATAGTAATCCTCACCCGCACCGATACTAGTAAGGCCCACACCCACCAGATGGGCTCCACCTTTGGTGGTATAGCCTTGGAAGTTTCTGTGCAGCTCTCCTTTTTCAATCGCCTTAAAAAGCTCATCGTCTGGTTTGGCGAAATGGTCCATCCCAATCATTTTATAGCCGTGGGAGGTAAAAAAGTCGATGGTATATTTGAGGATAGAGAGTTTGACATCCGGACTTGGCAAGGTAGTCTCATCAATCTTTCGCATCGTCTTTTTAAGCCACGGCACGTGGGCGTAGTTGAAGACCGCTAAGCGATCGGGGTCTAGCCGTAATGTCTTATGAAGCGTCTCTTGAAAGCTCTCAAGGGTCTGATAGGGCAGTCCATAGATCAGATCGATATTGACGCTTTGCATCCCATATTTTCTAGCCAGATCCACCGCTCTTTTGGTCTCTTCAAAGCTTTGCAAACGATGGACCGCTTTTTGGACCTGCTCGTTGAAGTCTTGCACCCCAAAGCTTACGCGGTTGAAGCCTCCCTTTGCCAGTACTTTCATATGCTCTTCGCTCAAAAATCTCGGATCGATCTCGCAGCTCACCTCCGCCTCTTGGCTCCAATTAGGGAAAACCTTTTTGATTTCACCGATAATGGTATCGAGCTGCTGGGGCGAAAAAAAGGTGGGCGTGCCACCTCCAAAGTGCAGCTGCACTACCTCACGATCGGTATCCAGATGGTTTTTTAGGATCTGTAGCTCTTTTTTGAGATAGTCAATATAACGGACTTTTTTGTCTTCTTTGGAGGTGAAGACCACGTTGCAGCCACAAAAGTAGCAAGCACTTCGGCAAAAGGGCAGATGAAAGTAGAGCGACAAAGGCTTGGAAGGATCTTGGCTGGAAAGCTTACTGATATACTCATCGTAGCTAAAATCTTCGCTAAACTCCACCGCCGTAGGGTAGCTGGTGTACCTTGGACCCGGGCGGGAGTATTTGACGAACTTTTCGAAATCTAGCATCACGACTCTCCCATAGGAGGAAACTGAAAATCTTTGAGCCGCATAAAAAGGTTGGGATGGTGGCGTTTGATATCTTGGACCAGCTTTTTGATATCGATATCGAGCAGATTCTTATTTTTGCTCTCGGCCAGCCGTTTTTGAATCTCATTCATCGCCACGACCCACACATCGTTGAAATCGACGGGAATATTTTCCAATATCGCCTTTTCAAGCTTGAGATTGAAATTTTCATATCTTGCCTCGTGCAAGGATCTAATCAGATGCATAAGGGCATCTAAGGAGGAAAGTACGAAAACTTTGTCCTCTTTGGCAATTACAAACCACGGAGCCTTGTTGTCCCAGCTCCCTTGGACGAGTTCTAGCGTCTTTTTGTTTGGATCTTCCGTATCTTCAAGCCGTACGATCGTCACGTTTTGGGGATTTTCTATCCCAAGCTCCGTAGCCATTTTGTTGATATGGTTGAGCACTTTCGTACTTTTGGCAGGTTCCACCTATTCGCTCCTTTTTCTATCGAGCCAGACCATCACACCCTTTTGGGCGTGAAGTCTGTTCTCCGCTTCGTCAAAGATCTCGTCGGCATGCGATTCAAAGACCTCCTCGCTCACCTCGTAGCCTCTGTATGCTGGCAAGCAATGCAAAAAGATAGCGTCGGGTTTGGCTAGACCCATCAAGGCCTCATCCACCATAAATCCAGCGAAATCTTTGAGGCGCCGATCTTTTTCATCCTCTTGTCCCATACTGATCCACGTATCGGTAGTCACCACATCGGCATCTCGTACCGCCGCTCTGGGATCGTGCCCCAGTTCGATGGTAGCGCCGCTCCCTTTGGCAAACTCCAAAGCATCCTCTACCACTTCGCTATCGGGTTCATACCCTTTTGGCGTGGCGATACGCAAAGTAAACCCCAATTTGGAGGCCAGCATCAGCCACGAGTGGGCCATATTGTTTCCGTCCCCCACATAGGCGACTACGGGATTTTCGGCTTTACCATATTCTATCATAGTCAAATAATCGGCCATCAGCTGCACCGGATGGTAGCGATCGGTCAGGCCGTTGATGACGGGCACTTGGCTGTATCTGGCAAATTCTTCGAGCTTTTCTTGGGCATAGGTGCGTATCATCACCATATCGCACATCCGACTCACCACCCTCGCCGTATCTTTCATCGGCTCGCCCCGTCCTAGCTGGATATCGTTTTTACTCAAAAACAGCCCGATGCCTCCAAGCTGATAGATCCCCACCTCAAAGCTCACCCGAGTCCTTGTGGAGCTCTTCTCAAAAATCATCGCCAAAGTCTGATTTTGAAGATATGGGACAAAATCTTTTTTTTTAGCCTGCTCTTTTATGGTGCGAGCAAGCCCTATCATCTCCAAAATCTCCTCTTTGCTAAAATCTTTTAAACTCAAAAAGTGTCGCACACCCTATCCTTGCCAAAAAAAGTAAAAGACAATTATAGCAGTTTCGCCGCCTCTTTGGCGTGGTAAGAGATGATGATATCCGCACCCGCTCGCTTGAAGCCAATAAGCGTCTCCATCATCACCCGCTCATAATCGAGCACGCCCGCTTTTGCCGCCATCTTGAGCATGGAGTACTCGCCGCTGACATTGTAGACGGCCAGTGGCAGCATCGATACCTCCCTGATATCACGCACAATATCCAGATATGCCAAAGCCGGTTTGACCATCAAAATATCAGCACCCTCGCTCTCGTCTTCAATACTCTCAAGTATCGCCTCTCGCCTGTTGGCCGGATTCATCTGGTAGCTTCGTCTATCCCCAAAGCTTGGAGCCGACTCCGCCACATCTCTAAAAGGGCCATAGTAGGCACTGGCGAATTTGGTAGAGTAGCTCATAATGGGAATGTGGCTAAAACCAGCCTCATCGAGTCCGGTCCTAATAGCCGCTACCATCCCATCCATCATCCCGCTGGGCGCTATCATATCGCTACCGGCTTTGGCGTGGACTACCGCTTGTTTGGCCAAAAGGCTCAGCGTAGCGTCGTTGTCTACTGTGCCAAGTTTTGGATCGAGTACCCCGCAGTGGCCGTGGTCGGTATATTCGCAAAAGCATAGATCCGTCACCACCAACATATCTGGATGGGCTCTTTTGATCTGGCGGATAGCCTCGGCGATAATGCCATGATCGCATAGCGCCTCGCTCCCCACACTATCTTTGACATCTGGAATACCAAAAAGGATGATCGCTTTGATGCCTAAGGATTTTAGCTCTTCGCACTCCTTGATCGCCTCGTCTATGCTCATCTGGTAAACTCCGGGCATGGAGGCCACCTCATTTCTTATCCCCTCGCCGCTTCGTATGAAAAGGGGATAGATAAAATCTTCTACCCGAAGATGCGTCTCTTGCACCATATCCCGTAAAACCGGATGGAGTCTGAGTCTGCGCAGTCGTCTAAACATATACCACCTTTTGCTATAATTGCCTAAATTGTACCAAAAAGAAGAGGAGATGGAGATAAAGATCAGCGAAGTGGCCAAACTGCCTACCCAATTTGGAGAGTTTGAGATCCAGTGCTTTGCCCAAGGATGCAAAGAACATCTGGTGATGATGAAGCGTCCCTTTGGTGTGACGCCCGTGGTACGAGTCCATTCGGAGTGTCTGACGGGCGATGCGCTGGGTAGCCAAAAGTGCGATTGCGGCGAACAGCTGCGTTTTGCTCAAGACTTCATCGCCAAAAATGGAGGACTGCTGATCTATCTGCGTCAAGAAGGACGCAATATCGGACTACTCAACAAAGTCAACGCCTACGCCTTGCAAGACAAAGGCTACGACACCATCGAGGCCAACCATCAGCTAGGCTTCGCCGCAGACGAGCGTACCTACGAGATAGTGGAGTTTATTCTAGATTTTTACGGCATTGACAAGATACGGCTGCTTACCAACAATCCCAAAAAGATCGAGAGCCTCAAAAACATCCAGATCATCGAACGTATTCCCATCCTCATCCCAGCCAATCCCCACAACGAAGAGTATCTACGCACCAAGAAGGAGAAGATGGGGCATCTGTTATGAAAGAGAAACTAGACCTTTTTACCGACAAGCTACTTGAATGGAACAAAGTCCACAATCTCACCGGTGCCAAAACCAAAGAGGAGGTACAGGCCAATATCGAAGACTCATTGTATCCGCTTCGCTTTTTGGATACAAAGATCAACAAGGCATTAGATATCGGCACGGGGGCAGGGTTTCCGGGACTGGTGCTCGCTATCGCTATGCCCCAGACCCACTGGGTGCTGGCCGAGCCCAGACAAAAAAGAGCCAGCTTTTTGCGCTATATCGCCTCATCTTTGGATCTGGACAATGTGGAGGTGGCGCCAAAAAGAGTGGAGCAGATAGAGCCCTTTAGAGCCGACCTCATCACCTCTAGAGCCGTTACAAAGACCCCTTTACTTTTAGATTTGGCCAAAGAGTTCATCACTCCAGATACCACGCTGCTGCTCTACAAAGGCGAAAAGGTGGACAAAGAGCTTGAGAATATTCAAAATTACCGACTAGAACCCAGAGGCAAACGAAACTATCTGATCATAAAAGGAGAGGAGATTGTTTAAACTACTGCTACTTATCGCTATCATTTGGGGCGTCTACTACTTTTTTATCAAAAAAAAGCCATTGCCAAACAAAGAGAGCGACGTGATGGTCGAGTGCGAGAAGTGCCACACCTTTATTAGCAGCCGTGAGGCCATTATCAAGGATGGTAAGTACTACTGCTCCAAAAAGTGCGCGGGAGCCAAAGAGTGATCATACTCAACCACCCCTTCATACCAGCCCCTACCCTCACGCCTATCGCTTCCACAGCCGACATCGCTACTATTCCAGCCAGTCACATCGTCTGGTTTGGCTACAACTTACAGCTGCTTCGCTACTGCTACGATCGGCAAATCCCCACCGCCGTGTATATCGACAAGGAAAGAGAAGCAATCTATGCCAACGCTTTGGGAGCGAAGTTTGTCACTATGGGACTGGATTTGGCCAAAAAGGTGCAAAAGATAGCCGAACACTATCTTTTCGATACCAAAGTGATCGCTATGCTCGACGAGCGGCTGCTAGAAAAGGCGATAGAGGCGGGCATAGATGGGGTTTATCTCACAAATCGAGCAATGGATGGGTTGAGCTTTACAAGAAGCTCATAACTAATCGTCCCCAAAGAGTGGGCCAGCTCTTTGGCGTCGTCAAAAACGCAGATCTCTTTTTCGTCTCCTTCTACCACGATGCTATCCATACTCACACGACCAAGAATCTCCTTGTCTTTGGTATAGCGCTGAGAACGAAAGATTCCATCCCCGTACCCCGCATCATAGGTGGAGACGACCATATCTTTAGCCGCCTCAAAGACTCCGCCATACCCCACTCGCTCCCCTTTTTTGAGCTTTCTTTTGGAAAGCCTTTTGGCCCATAAGGAGAGTACCGGCTCCAAAGGGGGCTGCTCAAAAACCCTGTCCATCTCCAAATAGCCATACATCGCAATCCCGACTCTTGCAAAGTCGTCTTTTAGCCCTTGACGAAACAGAGCCGCGCTATTTTGAGAATGTAGTCTCGGACGTGCGATATTATAGGATCGGCACGCTCGCTCTATACGCTCTTTTGCTTCTTGCCAGTTGCGCTCTTGCCAAAAAAGCTCGCTGCCAAGCACATCGGCGCTGCGAAAATGGGTAAAAGCACCTCTTAATCGCAATCCTTTCTCCACGATACGCCCTATCGCCTCTTCTATTTGCTCCATAGCGATGCCGTTTCGGTGCATGCCCGTATCAATTTTAAGCTCGATCATACTTTTTGGGGGGAAACGCTCCAGAGTTTCTAAATCGTTTAAAGCAAAAGAAAAAGGGTATACACGATCCGGAATATCGGCTAAAACGATGATATCTTCAAAAATATCTTGGATCGCCATCGCTTCGGCAATAGTGCGTACCACCGCCTTGGTAATGCCCCACTCTTTAAGAAGAGTACCAAAAATTTTAAGCCCGTGTCCGTAGGCGTTATCTTTGAGTACGGCGGCTATTCTCTCTTTGCCGCCGGCTTTTTGGGCGATAAGTTGAAGATTATGCACAAGAGCTTGTCTGTCGAGTATGATATATGCCATAGTCGTTTTTTGTTCCTAACGGGCCGAGTCGCTTCCTTTTTGACCCTTTTTATATTCTTGCTATATTAGCCAATACTCGCTATGATGTCAAAAAAATGGACAGAACAACTTTGGATAAAAGGAGCGATATGACAAAAGAAGATTTTAGCCAGCTGGTAGAAACGATCCAAGCAAGCGAGTACTATCAAAAACCTTTGGGTTTTGGGATCGCCAGAGTCGATCGGGGACAAAAGGACAACGGCAAGATACTCCAAGCCACTTTCCCTTTTATCAACTGGCAAGAAAACTACGGCAGCGCCGCAATTTTTCAAAAAGCACTCGTAGATGCTGGCTTTTCCATTCCACAAAAGAGCGAAGCGGTGTTTGATGTGGATAGGGATTTTGTCACTAACGCCCTTTCTATGTGCCATCCGTGGGTGAGCGAAGCCAAAGGGGATGCCCACAAAAACGTTCAGCTCATCAAATACCTCGACGCCTTGCCAGACGGGGAGCTGGTCAACTATCGTCTAGTCTTTTTGTTCGCCGACGAAGCACCCCAAAGCGTCGAAGCCGTCTATCTTAAGCTCTATGCTCTCTCCACGGGCAAAGCGCCCCTTAGAGGCGTAAACCTCTCGGGAGCTTTTGGAGTATTGCATAATGTAGCGTGGAGCGGCAATGTTCCCATTGAGCTCGACTGGCTCAGAGAGCATGAGCTAGAGCTCAAAATGAGCGGCGAATATCCTCTCATCGACAGCGTAGATAAATTCCCAAGATTTTTACAGCATATTATCCCGGCCGACAATACCCGTATCCTTGATGCCGCCAAAGTGCGAATGGGAGCGCAGCTCGCAGCCGGTACTACCGTAATGCCCGGAGCTAGCTATATCAATTTCAACGCCGGTACTTTGGGCCCGGTCATGGTAGAGGGGCGTATCAGCTCAAGCGCCGTGGTAGGCAAAGGCAGCGACGTAGGCGGGGGTGCTAGTATCTTAGGCGTTTTGAGCGGCACTAGCGGTAATCCTATCAGTATTGGAGAAAACTGCTTACTTGGCGCCAACTCCGTTACAGGCATACCATTGGGCGATGGCTGTATCGTGGATGCGGGCATTGCGGTACTTGAGGGGACAAAGTTTCGTATGAGCGAAACGGACTACCAAAAAATCAAAGAGGCAAACCCAGAGTGGAAAGCAGAGTACAAAGAGTTTTACAAAGGGCGAGAGCTCGCAGGTCTAAACGGCTTGCATTTTCGTCAAGACTCCACTACCGGACAGATGAAAGTCTTTAGAAGCAACAAAGAGGTCAAACTCAACGAAGAGCTTCATTGATGATCCGGCTTTTGCCCGGATCGCCGCTGCATTAGCGACAACCTTTGTGTATTCGTACGATCAAATGGTATTGTCTGCCATCTTTTTCAAAATCGATGGTAGCCACATGCACGCTATCGATGGGAAGGATCACGCTATGGCGATCGGTCCGTAAGGGCCCTTCGATGAGATAGCGCTTCATCCAGCGTTTATTGCGGCTTGGTTTGATATTAAAAAATAGGCTATCCTCCCAATAGGCCATCCAAAAGCAGCCTCTGCCACGACGATAGGACAAACATACTTTTTTTGCTTCACCACGAGCGATGGAAAACTCCACGGGATAAAGGGTATAGCGTCGCGAGCCAAGACGAATATCCCCTCGCAACGAGATATCAAGAATATCTTCGGCATCGCCATAACGCTCATACTTTTTATACAACATCTTGACATACTCCCCACGCATAAATGCGGGGGATTCTGGCTTTAAGCGGGGATGCCCGACCATTGCTCTAAACAATGGTCGGGTCTTACTTCTCCTATGCCAAAGGTTGATGCCCCAACCTTTATAAAAATTATACCAAAAGAGTTTCAAGG
>WGAT01000086.1 GCA_015494715.1 Campylobacterota bacterium | reverse complement strand
TTCCTTGAAACTCTTTTGGTATAATTTCTTAAGGTTGGGGCATCAACCTTTGGCATAGGAGAAGTAAGACCCGACCATTGTTTAGAGCAATGGTCGGGCATCCCCGCTTAAAGCCAGAATCCCCCGCATTTATGCGTGGGGAGTATGTCAATATCAACAAGAGGATCAAAACCTCCCATCCGGTCCCGATATGCTCTATACGGGCTATTTGGGTCAGGTCTATAAGCCTTTGGCCAAATCGGCACAAGCACCTCTTTGGTTTAAAAATTATTCACTAGCTTGTACTTTGCGTCTGGGAAGCTTTAAGTTCCAAGCTAGGAATCTTTGGTATAAGCACGGGATGGGATTTGGCGTAAGTTTCTTGCTGCCGCCTAAAAAAGATTACTCTTTGATGCCAAACCGCTATTTGGAGGCGAGTTATCAAAAATTTGATAAATGGATGGAGTTTTGCTCTCCAAAGCGGCATACACCACGACGCTTTGACGATGGATACCCATTACGCTCCAGCGGGTCTTGTGGTACCCAATCCTTTTGATCCAAGCCAATTGGTGCTCTACCAAAAAGGGCTTTATGGCTTTTTTCAAGCGAGGCAGCGAAGCATCTACGCCAAACTACGTTTAACCTATACGAGATGGCCGGGACATACGATAGCGCTAGGCTCAAGAGTCTCAAAAGAAAAGACCTATAGCGTAACTACCATTACCACCGATAAGAGCGGAAGCAGCGATACGCTGGTAAACTATTCGCAAAGTTTTCCTTTTCTTAATCCAAAAGCCAAACGCCTCTCTTTGATCTATTTTTTTAGTGATACTTTTGAGTATAGTCCAAATCTCTCTTTGTACTACGGCCTCAATCTAGAAAAAAATTCCCAAAGTGATTATATTTTCAATCCTAGGCTCTCTTTGGTTTATCAAATAGATGCCGACAACATTGCCAAAGCTTCCTACGCCAAATCCCAAAGGGATCCCTCGTGGCAGGAGCTTTTTACGATGAACAACATCACAAAAGTGGGCAATCCAAATCTTCGTCCCGAGCGGGTGCACGCTTTGGAAGCGAGCTTTATCCATCGTTTTAGTACGGACGAATTTTTGCAAGCCTCTTTATTTTTCTTACGCAATAAAGATCTTATAGACAATATCAATCTTGAGCACAGATATTTGAACAAGCAAGAGCAAATGCTTTATGGTTTTGAGCTCGAGCTCTCAAAGATGCTAGATACATATACCAAACTCTATGCCAACTACTCTTTTGTGGATGGAAAAAATACTCGAGGCGATCACCCAGCCAATGTAGCTCGACATATGCTTAAAGGGTATATGCTCCGTAAACTCACTCCAAATTTGAGTGTAAGTTTGTCGGCCCGTTATGTGGGGAAAAAGTGTCGTTTCGATTTTGATACGAGAAAGCCCTTAAAGAGCTATAGCCAATGCGACTTTGGACTTTTTTATACCCTTAGCGATACTTTTCATTTTAGTTTGAGCGCCAAAAACATTTTGGATGCGAGGATCAAATACCCCTCCCCACCTTATACCTATGTAGAGGACTATTTAGCGATGAAAGGGAGGAGTTTTATCTTCTCTTTGGTTTGGGAGCTGTGATGCGAAAGATTGTACTTTGTATATTGGTAGCCTATTTCGCTAGAGCGTATGAGTATAATAAGCTGCTTTTGCGTACCCAATCTTCCCTTTATCCCAAATTGATGCTTATGGATCAAAAACTCTCTTCCCATATAAAAGATAAGCGTATCGATTTTTATATTCTGGTTACGGCGATTGATCGTTTGTATGCCAAATATTTTAAAAAACAGCTCGATAGACTCTATGCCACAGGGATTGGAGGATATCGTTTTTGCTCAAAGATCGTAAATTTTTCAACTTTTTTAGCCGATAAAAGGAGCGAAGCCGACGCTATTTATCTGCTCAGAGCAAAGGAGGATATCTTGAAACAAGTAGCCCAAAAGATCGCAAACAGAAGAGATATCTACTCCTTTACGTACGAAAAAAAAGATCTTTTATATGGATTTTTGTGCAATGTGGCTATTGAAAAGGAGGTGGTGATCTATATCAACAAAAAGGTCTTGTTGCGTGGCGATTTTGAGTTTTTGCCCCAATTATATCAGATATCTCGATTTATAGAGCCGTAAATATGTTAAATTTAAAAAAATCGTTAAGCTCTCGCATACTTTTTTACTTTTTTATCGTGGGGACGACTCTTATTGTGGGAGTGTTTTATACCTTTGAGGAGGCGGGAAAAGAGGCTTTTAAACAGATGGAAAAAGAGAAAGCCGAAGTTATAGTCAATACGATCCTCCCTACCATTGCCATGAATTTGTATTTGGGTATGACTTCTAATGTGAACAAGGTTATCAAAGAGGTAACGAAAAACAACGAAAATATTCTTGGTATCACCATAGTGAACAATGGTAAGGTAGTAAGCAGTTATCTTAAAAAAGATATTGGCAAAAGCGAATACTTTATCATGACGCGCACCATCAAGCGTCCCAACTCCGATGAGAGTATCGGGCGGATGCATGTCATCTACTCCTATGCCCATTTTAAGAGGTTGGTCAACAAATATAGCAAACTTTTATGGATATTTTTGTTTGGGATTGCCGTGTTGTTGATCCTTTTTAGTATCTATTTGGAGCAGCTCCTCTCGCCTTTGAAGCAAATAGTGTTGCAGCTTAGTAACTATACTCCTAAAAAGACTCTCTCTTTTGAGTTTTCCGATAGAGAAGACGAGATAGGTAGGATATCTCGGACATTGGAGAAGATGCAGCAAAAGATTAAAAGCTATGCCCTAAAACAAGAAAATATGAATAAAATTTTGGAAGAAAAAGTACAGCAAAAGACCCAAGAGCTCAAAAAACGGCTCTATATGGACTCTTTGACGGGATTGCCCAACAGATTTCGTCTCCAAGAGGATTTAGAGTCTTTACAAGACGCTACCCTTATTATCATCAATATCGATGATTTTAAAGAGCTCAACGACCTTTTTGGCCATAAGACGGGCGATAAGATACTAGCCAACTTCGCTCAAAATATCACCAATCTCATCAGTACGAATTATCCTAAATTTTATAGATTTTCCGGAGATGAGTTTGCAATGCTCTTTAACAGGAAAATGACAAAAAGTGATATCGAGCAGTTTTTGGGGCTTTTAGCCAATAAAATAGAAAATATGACCTTTTTTCACGGGGACAAAGAGCTCTCCTTACATGTGACGATGGGGGCTTGCATCGGGAAAGATGGGGCTTTGGAAAAGGCCGATATCGCTTTGAAAAAGGCCAAGCAGCATAAAAAGAGCTACGAGATTTATAAAGAGAGCGACAAATCGGTGGAGCGTCAGTATCAAAAAAATATTGAATGGATCAAAAGGCTTAAAAAATCGATCGATTTAGAAAGAGTAGTCCCCTTTTTCCAAGCAATCGTCAACGCCAAGACCAAAAGGCCAAAGGGGTATGAGTGTTTGATGCGCATAAAAGGGGATGAAAGACAGATCCACACTCCTTACGAATTTTTAGAAATTGCGAAAAAATCTCGCTACTACCCCAAACTTACCCAAATTATGATCGCAAAGAGCTGCCAATATTTTCAACATAGCAACTGCAGCTTCTCCATCAATCTCTCCATTCTTGATATTATGAACAAGGAGATCGTCCAGACCCTCAAAGAGAGTATTGACAAATATCAAGTGGCCAATCAATTGATTCTGGAGATAGTGGAGTCTGAGGGGATAGAGAACTACTCGTTAGTGCACGATTTCGTTGCGGAGATGAAAAATATTGGTTGTCAAATAGCCATTGACGATTTTGGTACGGGATATTCCAATTTTGAGCATATTTTGAAGCTGCCTATTGACTATATCAAAATAGACGGCTCTTTGGTCAAGAATGTCTCTACCGATGAGAATTCCGAGCTCATTATCTCTACCATCGTTAATTTGGCCAAAAAGAAAAAGATAGCCACCGTGGCCGAGTTTGTTAGCTCTGCGGAGATTTACGAAAAAGTAAAAGAGCTTGGGGTCGATTATGTCCAAGGCTACTATTTTGCCAAGCCTGAAGAGCATGTGGAGATTGAGTGTAATCAGTAGATAATCGAGTATTTGACAAAAATTCTGATTTTCGTAGTGGTTTTGGGATGGGGATAGTCTTTAAAAGCGGTCTTTATCGTCTCGATGCTGTTTTTGTCCAGCGCTTCGTATCCGCTGGATGTGAGTAGCCGCAACTGGCTGATATCCCCATCGGGATGGAGCAAAAACTCCACGGCGTTGGTGCCCTCTTGATGAGTTTTGATAGCGATGTAGGGGTAGCCCCGCAAATAGAGATACTTTTGGGTGATCGTGGCGATTTTGCCTAGATTGTCTTGCAAAAACTTTTTTTGCTCTTTGGTGAAAGTGGCAAAGTCATCTTTATAAAGTTTTCGCAGCTGCGGCGGAAGTTTGGATAGACCCGCTTTGGATTTTTTGGAAGTAGGGGTTTTGGCAAAGAGCGATTGTAAAGAGGGCATAGTCTGGTTGTGCTCTTTTGGGATCCGCTTTTTATATTTTTTTTGTTTCTTTTTGGCCAATTTCTTTATCTTATTGTGCGACTTAGGAAGCAGTTTTGGTTTGGTTTTGGGCCTCTTTTGCTTTTTTATAGGTTTTGGGTGCGGTTTTTTGGCAGGTTTGGGTGGATGCGCAGGAGTGGGCGATGGTTTGGGAGTCGGTTTTAAAATCTTGAGGCCTTGAATGTTGTATCTGGCATAGTGGGGCGGGAGTGTTGTGTGACGGGCATCGAACCAAAGGGCCCAAAGTAGCAAGAGATAAAGAGCCAAAGTAATAAAAAAAGAGAGCACAAGTCTATTCATAGCCAAATTATAGCTCTTTTTAGCCACTTTTGGATAAAATCTTGTAAAAAAAGGACTGGATAATGCTAGAAAAGAGTAAAGCGGCATACGAAGAGGCGCTTCGTTATATACCGGGTGGGGTGGACTCGCCTGTGCGAGCCTTTAAAAGCGTAGGGGGTGTGCCTCCTTTTATCGAGCGTGGAGAGGGTGCCTTTTTGTACGATATCGACGGCAACCGCTATATCGATTATGTGCAAAGCTGGGGTCCTCTCATCTTTGGCCACGCAGACCCCCAGACATTGGAGGCTGTGTGCGAGCAGGCAAAAAAGGGGCTCAGCTTCGGCGCTCCCACACTGCTTGAGACCGAGTTGGCCAAGGAGATCGTGGAGCTTTTTGACTCCATAGACAAGATTCGCTTCGTCAACAGCGGCACCGAGGCGGTGATGAGCGCCATCAGGCTGGCTCGCGGCTTCACCGGTAGAGACGATATCGTCAAATTCGAGGGGTGCTATCATGGCCATAGCGACAGTCTGCTAGTCAGTGCCGGCAGCGGGGCCGCCACTTTTGGGCATCCTAGCAGTCCGGGCGTACCCGAAGACTTTACCAAGCATACCCTCTTGGCTCGCTACAACGATATAGAGAGTGTCAAGCGCTGTTTTGAAGCGAGCAAGGATATCGCTTGCGTCATCATCGAGCCAATCGCCGGCAATATGGGATTGGTACCCGCAGATGAGGAGTTTTTGCAAGAGCTTAGAGCCCTTTGCGACGAGCATGGGACGCTTTTGATTTTCGATGAGGTGATGAGCGGCTTTCGAGCCAGCCTCAAAGGAGCCCAAGGACTTACCTCCGTGCGCCCAGACCTTACCACTTTGGGCAAAGTCATAGGCGGCGGTATGCCAGTAGGGGCCTTTGGAGGAAGAGCCGATATTATGGCCCATCTTAGCCCAGAGGGGCCCGTCTATCAAGCGGGAACGCTTAGCGGCAATCCCGTGGCGATGGCGGCGGGGCTGAGCGTGGTGCGCCGGCTCAAAAAAGATCCCTCCATCTACAAAATCTTGGAGCTTCGGGCCAAGGGATTGGTCGGGGGTTTTCAAAAGATAGCCGATGCGAGAGGCGTGCCTTTGCAAACACAGGTCAGAGGCAGTATGTTTGGCTTTTTCTTCAACGACCGGCCGGTCAAGAATTTCGACGACGCTCAAAAAAGCGATCTAGAGCTTTTTGCCAAGTTCCATCAAGAGATGATCAAGCGGGGCGTCTATTTTGCTTGTAGCCAGTTTGAGACCGGTTTTATCTGTACGCCGCTAGAGGACAAGCTGATCGATGAAACCCTTGAGCATATAGACGAGGGACTAAAGAAGATCGTATGAGCCAGCCAAAATATAGAAAAATCATCGAGGGGGCCGAAGCTCTCTCCCTTGGTATCTCCATCGTCGTAGCCATCCTCATAGGCGTTGGGCTTGGCTACTGGCTTAGAAATCTCTTTGGCCAAGGGTGGCTCTTGTGGGTAGGGGTTTTTATCGGCGTGGCGGCAGCCATCCTCAATGTCTACAAGGCCTATCAAAAGCAAAAAAAGGAGTTTGAGGAATTGGCCAAGGATCCACGATACAAAAATTACTACGAAGAGGAAGAGTGAGAGGTTTTTGGATAATACTCATCCTTTTGGATCTGGGCGTCATAGCCCTCTCTTTTGTTATCCACTCGCCATACTTTTTGCTCAATACCCAGCTGGCGTTTATCTCATCTTTGCTTATCGTTATGGGCTCCTTTTATAGCTACAAAAAGGTGGTACAAAAAAGCACGGCCATCCAAGGACCCGATACCATAGAGCAGATAGAGGATCGCTTTGGGCTCTATGAAGAGGAAAAGCCGCTACAAGATGCCAAAGAGCTTTTTGAGAGGGAAAAGGAGCGGGTGAAAAAGGGCGGAGCCCTCAAGCACTTTTTGCATACCTCAGGCGCTTTTTTCTCGCCCTATCGGCTGATCGGCTATGGGGTGCTGGCACTGGTGGTACTTTGGCTTATTGGGCGGGGACTTTTTGAGCCCTTGAGTTTTTTACTGGGGCTTGCCATCGTCCCGGTAGGGACGATGCTCTACGCTGTTTTGGTGGCCAAAGATCAATCTTCGATGTAGTTTTTGATCTTTCGGCCCACTTTTGGATGTTTGAGCTTTTTGATGGCGCTGCTTTCGATCTGACGCACCCGTTCTCTAGTGACGTTGAGCTCTTTGCCGATCTCTTCGAGAGTCCTGTCGCTTTCATCTGGCATCAATCCAAATCGCATCCGCACCACCGCTTTTTCACGCTCGTTGAGATTTTCTAAGATTTCGTCTATCTTTTGCTTCATATCCTCGTGCATGATCACTTCCAATGGATTTGGGGTATTTTTGTCTTCGATGAAGTCTCCAAATTTGCCATCCTCTTCGCTGCCAATAGGCGCTTCGAGGCTCACGGGCTCTTTGGTGATTTTAATTACGTTTTTGACCTTTTCTACGGGCAGTCCCACCTCTTTGGCGATAGTCTCCACATCGGGCTCTTTACCGGTCTCTTGGAGATGCTTTCGCACGATTTTGTTGATTCGGTTGATGGTCTCGATCATATGGATTGGGATACGGATCGTTCTGGCCTGATCGGCGATGGCTCGGCTGATGGCTTGGCGTATCCACCATGTGGCGTAAGTGGAGAATTTGTAGCCCTTTTTGTACTCAAATTTGTCCACCGCTTTCATAAGGCCGATATTGCCTTCTTGGATGAGATCCAAAAAGGGCAGTCCTCTATTGGTGTAGCGCTTGGCGATAGAGACCACGAGGCGGAGATTTGACTTGGCCATTCTGGTTTTGGCCTCTTCGCTGATTTTCTTGCCCCGCTTGATCTGCTCGAGGATTTCGGCCAATTTGTCGGGTTCTAGGTTGAAGCCTTTTTTGCTCGCCTCTTTGGCTTGGAAGAGTTTCTTGATATCCATATAGGTACTTACCATCGTAGCTTCTGGCACTCTTGAGGCGATCTCCTCTTTGGAAAGCGTCGTGATCTCTTCGAGGAGTTTGCGATGGTTTTCTCGCAGTTGCTCGTTGAATAGCGGCAATCTATACTCGAGCTTCTTGAGTTCTTTTTCAAATCCTTCGTCGCTTTTGAGCGCCGTCTCCATCGATTTGACCAGCTCGTTGATCAGTTTGCTGGTGGGTCCTAGGTCGAGGAGCTTCTCTTTAAGCTGCTTTTTACGAAAGGCTACGACCAGCTCGTGATGGAATTTCTCCTCGGGTGTAGCTTCTTCTGGCAGCTCTTTGTCTCTGGCTTTAAGCCACTCTTTCTTGGCCTTTTCCAAAGCTTTGAAGAGCTCGACGATCTTCTTTTCTCGTTTAGTGTATTTGGCCTTTTTCTTCGCCTCTTTATCGAGATTTTCATCCTCGTCGTCGCTCTCTTCTTCAAAGCTTTTAAAGAGCTCCTTGACCCG
>WGAT01000085.1 GCA_015494715.1 Campylobacterota bacterium | reverse complement strand
CAAAGATGGCATTGCAAAACGATCTTTTTGAGCTCTTCTAGATCGTTTGGCAAAGATTGGGTAAAAAGATTTTCTTGATTGATCGGATCCATATATGACGTTCCTATCCATTGGTGCAAATAGAGTTGGTATAAAATTTTAAGTTGAGAGCCATTCATAAAGATAATGATACAAAAGAGGCGGTTAAAGTGAGATTAAAGAGGGGCAAGGGCCCCTAAAAGCGATTTACTCGGTAACTTCTACTTCTACTGGGTCGCTTTCCCAAAGTCCGTGTTTGGTGCAGTAGCTCATCGCCGTGAGTTTAAGTTTTTTGGTAGGTACTATGAAAAAATCCACTTCGGTTTGAGAGCATTGATTGCCAAGTGATCCGGGTGTGAATGTGGCTTGTGCGAGCAATCTCTCTCCATCCCAAAGCTGAACGTACGCAATGTAGTGATCAAAATCGTCTGGGTGGCAATATTCGTTCCCTACTTTTACATTGACCTTGAATTTCTCGCCCTTTTTAGCCGTCTTCTCGCAATGAATAAAAGGGGAGTGTCGGTCGATATAATCTTTTTTGGCCTCTTTGTCGATTTGAGAGATGTCCACATATCTATTGATCTTTGGCATACTGCCTCCTTTGGATAAAATTTTTTCGCTTTTTATTGTACAGGAAAAAAATTAAATTAGGATAAAAAATATCCTATTTAACTCTTCACAAGTTTTGGATAAAATTCTTTTATGAAAAAGATCATAAGAAAAATCAAACGCTCATTGAAGAAATTTTGGGTCATTACTTTGCGAGAATATAAAGAGACCAAACGGATGGCACAGATCTATTTAAAAGAGAGGGAGAACGAGGAGCTCGTACGGGAGGCCAACAAGCAGCTGATAGATATTTTTAAAATCCTTTTCCTCTTTCCCATCTCGATTTTGCCGGGCTCAGTCATTATCGTGACTATATTGGAGCTTATAGCCAGAGCCTTTAAATGCTCTATTTTTCCTACCAAACAAAAGCTTTAGGAGGCGGGCTTACGCCGGCACCTCCGTTACATGGTGTTGTAGACCGAGCTCTTGGGGAGTACAGCCAAGGGCGAGACCTATGAGTTGGGGCAGATGCAAGATTGGCATCGGATTTGGTAAGTCTCTGTTGACCGCTTTGGTGGCCGCTTTTTGTTTGACGTCAAGATTAAGATGACACAAGGGACAAGGAGTTACCATCATATCGGCGTTGTTGTCCAAAGCGTCCACGATGGCGTTGCCCGTGAGGATATTGGAAGTTTTGGGTGCTTGGAGGTCTACGTGAAAGCCACAGCATTTATTTTTATGCTCGTAGTCTACGCTGTTGCCCTCTAGCGCCTCTATCAATTCGTCCAAAGAGGTCGGGTTGTACGGGTTCTCTTTGGTTCGATTGAAATGGTGGTGGAGTTCGCTTGGTCGGATATTGTGGCAGCCGTAAAATGGGGCGATGTTTAGATGGCTTAGTGGTTTGACCACTCTATCTCGCAAATTGTCCAATCCATAGTCTTCGATGAGTGCATAGAGGAAATGGCGCACGTTGCTCGTACCCAGATACACGAGCCCCACCTCTTCGAGTTTTTCGTTGACCTTGGCTTTGAGTTCGGGGTCAGAGTCGAGCTTGTGTTTGGTCATTGCCGTATTGAGCTGACAAGTATTGCAGATGGTGACCATATCCAGGTCCCTTTTTTCGGCATAGCAGATATTTCTGGCGTTGAGCACGAGGCTAAGAAAAGGATCAAAATCTTGCAAGTGGCTCGCCCCACAGCAGCTCGCCTCATCCAAAAGTACCAGCTCGATATCGAGTTTTTTGGCAATAGCCAGAGTCGATTTGAGAAGCTCTGGCGTACTTTCTCTTGCGGTACATCCTGTATAGAGTGCGTATCGTAGTTTACTCATAGGCTATCCTTTAAAATTTCACCGTCGAAGCGATATCGACAAGTTTTTTGATTTCATCGAGATTTTTGGATTTTGGCATATTCCAAGGCAGGACGATTTTACCTTTTTTAAACATTTCAAGGGCTTCTGGGATATGTTTGAAAACACCAAAGCCCTCGCTATAAAGCACAAGATCCCCCTCATCCAAAATTCCGTGCTTTTTGATGGAGCGTTTAAATCCTACGGCGTGTCTGGTGGCTACATTGCTCTTGGCCACCCCCTCTTCGAAGATCTGGTTGTGCAGTTTGGTGATCTTGCCGATAGGATCGATATGTTTTGGACACGCTTCCGCACATTCGAAACACTTGACGCAATCCCACACCCCTTGGCCAAGCTGATCTACGATCTGTAGCCGATCTTTTTTGGCGTGGTCTCGCACATCCGCCGTAAAACGATAGGCTTTTTCAAAAGCGGCAGGCCCAAGATACTCCTCGTTAACCTCGACCACCGGGCAGGCGTAGTAGCAGCAGCCGCACTGGATGCAGTAGTCGGCGTCTTCTAGTTTTTCCGCCTCGCTTGGGGGGATGATGTTTTCCATTTTGGGATGTTCGTCTATTTCGGCTACAAGCCAAGGAATCACTTTGTCATATTTTTGCCAAAAATCGCCTTTGTCCACCACCATATCTTTGATAGCCCGTTTTTTACTCACAGGCTCTAGTGTGAGCTCGGTACCGAAAGTCTCCACCATATCCACGACCCGCTCTTTGCAAGCGAGCGTACTTCGTCCGTTGACTTTGATGGCGCAGCTACCGCAAATTCCGTGCCGGCAGCTTCGGCGGTATGTGAAGCTGCCATCGTGCTCCCATTTGATGCGGTTGAGAAGATCGAGAACCACCTCTTTGGGATCTACTTCCATCTCTATGGTATCGTAGTGCGGTAGATAGTCGGTTTCGGCGTTGAATCGAAAAACTTTTAGTGTCAGTTTCATGTCATACCCTCTTAATATTTTCTTTCTTGCGGTTCAAACTGAGTGATTACCACATCGCCATATTCGAGTCGGATATCTCCCCTCTCATCCATATAGGCAAAAGTGTGTTTTAAAAAGTGCTCGTCGTCTCTTTGGGGATAATCCTCGCGGTAATGGGCTCCTCGGGACTCTTTTCTAGCGATTGCCCCTTCGACGATGAAAGAGGAGTAATCGAGCATATGACCTAGCTCGATTGCCTCTTGCAAATCGGTGTTGAAAGTCTTGGACTTGTCGTCGATACGGATATTTTTAAAGCGCTCTTTGAGTTCTTTGAGTATCTTTTTTTGCTTTTTCAAAGACTCTTCGGTACGAAAGACCCCGCAGTTTTCAAACATCGTATCTTGGAGCTCTTGACGCAAAGAGGCGGTATGTTCGGTGCCGTTATTAGTAAGTAAAAACTCCATCTCCTCTAGCATCGTTTTGGCCTCTTCAGGCTTGGCCTCTTCAAGGGTGAGGCGATCGAGGTCTTTTGCAATGCTTTGACCCACATGACGGCCAAAAAAGAGGGCTTCAAGAAGCGAGTTGGCTCCAAGGCGGTTGGCTCCGTGTACGCTCACACAAGAGCACTCACCAGCCGCGTAGAGCCCCTCGACCAGCTCTTTGGTATTTTTCTTGACGTGTCCATCTATATCGACGGGGATCCCTCCCATAGAGTAGTGGGCGGTGACGGTGATCATAATGGGTTCTTTGACCATGTCTTGACCAAGGAATGTAATGGCAAGGTCTCTAAGCTCTGGCAATCGCTCCATGATCAGCTCTTCACCTAGATGGGTCAGATCCAAATAGACCGCCATCTTGTCCGGCCCTACCCCTCGGCCCTCTCGGATCTCGTTCATAATGGCTCGTGCTACCACGTCTCTAGGGGCTAGCTCCATCTTCTCTGGAGCGTATTTTTCCATAAATCGCTCGCCCAAAGCGTTGTAGAGCCGTCCTCCCTCACCTCTGGCCGCCTCGCTGATGAGGATACCGCTGCCGGCCAATCCGCTAGGGTGGAATTGGACAAATTCCATATCTTCTAGCGGCAGTCCGTGGCGAGCGATGATGCTCAGGCCATCGCCCGTGTTGGCGTGGGCGTTGGAGTTGATTTTAAAAGCTCGTGCGTATCCGCCCGTGGCAAACATTACCGCTTTGGCATTGAAGATGGTGGGAGTAGAGTCCCTAAGATTAAAGGCCACTACACCGTAGGCTTTGCCATCTTTGTAGAGAATATCGGCTACGTACCACTCGTCCCAAAAATCCACACCCTCTCTATCGGCTTGCTCAAAAATGGTTTGTAAAAGCGTCAGGCCCGTCCTATCTTTGGCGTAGCAGGCTCTTGGTTTGCTCTGGCCTCCAAAGGGTCGCTGTGCTATGCGTCCGTCCTCGCGGCGACTAAAAGCCGCCCCCATATGCTCTATCCAGCGAATCGTCTCGGGTGCTTTGGAGCACATCAGCTCCACCGCGTCTTGGTCGGCGAGGTAGTCACTTCCTTTGACGGTATCAAACATATGGAGCTTTGGATCGTCGTCATCGCTTAAAGCCGCGTTGACGCCACCTTGGGCCGCTCCGGAGTGGCTTCTGAGGGGATGGAGCTTGGTGAGTACGATCACCTCTTTGCCCGCTTTTTGTAGCTCTCTGGCCGCGGCACATCCGGCTAATCCTGAGCCTACGATGACCACGTCGGTCTGTACGATAGGTATTTGCATTCGGTCGGTCCTTTTGCGTGAAATTTTTACGATTATAGCATTTGCGCCCAAAATCTTGGTTAAAACGGCGGTGCTCCAATTTTTTAAGGGGCGCTTTGTTACAATATTTATCAAAAAGAGAGATTGTGGACAAAGAGCTTTTTTATATAAGTTTGTTTAATAACAAACATATCGGCGACGATGGGGCGGTGGTGGATGGTCGGGTCTACAGCGCCGACGCTTTTTGCGAAAATATCCACTTCAAAAAAGAGTGGATGAGTCTTAGGCAAATCGCTCTCAAAGCTATGCTTGTCAATATCAGCGACGCTATAGCGATGAACGCTACGCCTAGATACGCTCTTGTAACCATCGCCAT
>WGAT01000084.1 GCA_015494715.1 Campylobacterota bacterium | reverse complement strand
GCAATCGCTTCGTTGGAGTGCTTGGCCTCCTTGCCTCCTTTGAGGATGGCCACATTGCCCGATTTAAAACAAAGCGCCGCCGCGTCACTTGTGACATTGGGACGCGATTCATAGATGATACCGATCACTCCGATAGGAATGCTCACTTTCTCGACTCTAAGGCCGTTATCAAGCACCCAGCCGTCAAGGACTCGACCTACGGGCTCTTTGAGATCGGCTATCTCGTGTACCGAGCGAGCCATAGCGAGCACTCTTTTTTCATCGAGATAGAGCCTATCTTTGAGGGCCGGCGAAAGGTTGTCAAGCTCGGCTTGTTCCATATCCAATGCGTTCGCATCTAAAATAGGTTTCATATTATCCTCAATCATTTGAGCCATTTCGTGCAAAATACGCTTTTTTTGTCCACTTTGGAGTTTGACAAGCTCCGCCGCACTCTTCTTGGCTTTACGCAAAAACTCTTCCATACGACCAACCTCCTAAAAAATTTTTACAATTGTAGCAATTTTGGGCTTTTTGAATAATAAAAAGCGATTTTTCAAAGCAATTTAAGCTTTCTCATCCGATAATAGAAAAAATTAGGAATTTTTATGGATAAAATGTATGATATCGCAATTATAGGAGCTGGGCCCGCAGGTATCGGTACGGCAATTGAGAGCTATATTTTTGGTATCAAAGATATCCTCCTTATTGAAAAAGCAAACAACCACTCCGCCACCATCCGCACATTCTACAAAGACAACAAACGCGTCGACAAGGATTGGATGGGCCAAAAAGTAGAGTGTGCGGGACGCATTACCTTTATGGATGGTACGAAAGAGACCACTTTAGACCTTTTTGACCAGCTTCTTGACAAACACAAAGTTACGACGGCTTTTAATACCGAAGTGGAGCGAGTCGAGAAAAAAGAGGGGCTCTTTGAAATAATCACTACCAATAACAAGACTTTCAAAGCCCGTAATGTAGTCATCGCCATCGGGAAAATGGGCAAACCAAACAAACCCTCCTACAAAATCCCCCCATCAATTAAGCAGTTTGTTAATTTCAATCTGGACAAATGCTCCAAAGGCGAAAAAATACTCGTAGTGGGTGGCGGCAATTCAGCGGCTGAGTATGCTTACTTTTTAGCCGATACCAACGATGTGACGCTCAACTACCGCCGTGACAAGTTCACCCGCCTCAATCCAGAAAATCTCGCCATTATCCAAGAGTACGCCAAAGATGGGAAGCTTCGCTTAAAACTCGGAGTAGATATCACGAGCCTTGAGAGCGAACACGGCAAACCCAAGGTACACTTTAGCGACGGCACGAGTGAGGTGTACGATCGTATTATCTACGCCATCGGCGGCACCACCCCTACGGAATTTTTAAAAAAGTGCGGTATTGAGCTACAAGGCAAATCGAAAGTGGAGGTGGATGAAAACTACCAGACCAAGACGCCCGGACTCTATGCCGCCGGCGATATCGTCACGGAGACGGGCGGCTCTATCGCCATTGCCAAGCATATCGCCCAAAAATCAAAAACGCAAGAGTCTGTCGGCCAAGGGTGACCCCTCGCCTCTTTTTTTGATGATGGTACCATCGAGGCTTACAATCTCTCTGGCCAAGAAAAGAGCCTCTTGCGAATCGTTGTGTCGCTCTTTAAAGGTTTGCAACAGCTCAATCATCTTATCCCCAAAATTCCACGCATCAAACATCAAAACGGCCACGGCGATAGAATCGGTGCCAAAATGCTCTTGTTCCATAGCGTCTAAATCGTTAAGAGCGATATCCTTTTGTACTTTCAATGAAATATGGCGCTCTTTTGCGTATTGCGCAAGGAGGACCTTGGATACATCGGATAAAAAGGCTGTGTTTGAGACAATGAAACGCTCCTTTTTCTCCTCTATGAGCGCGCTGGCCACTTTTGCCTTGTTTTGCGCCATTGTAAGAAATTCCAGCTCGTCGATACCATATATTTCTAGATCAAGGTCTACCATATTATCGATATAACCGGCCAGCGCAAACTCAATAATCTGCTCCAATCCAAAAAGTACGATAGCTTGTCGTATATCTACGATCTCACGGGTAAAGCCATACAAAGGCGAATTGGCGATCTTAAGAATATTGGCCACGAGATTGGGGTCTTTTTTGATGACGCTTTCTATATCGGCGGCATTATAACTATCGAGATAGAACATATCTTGCAACTCGTGTATTACATTTGGAACCGGGGGCAACTTTTCAATTTTTTCTATGATCGTTTCTATCATTCTTTACGCTCCAATAGATCTATAATACTTTGTTTAGGCTCTTTGCCTTGTAAGATAGCATACACCTCATCGGCGATGGGAGTATAAATATGGTGGCGATGGGCAATGGCATAGATGGCTTGGGCAGTATAGACACCCTCGGCAACCTCGCCAAGCTCGGCTAGAATATCTTTTAAACTTTTCCTCTTTGCCAAACCTATCCCTACGCGATAGTTGCGCGAGAGCTTGCTGCTGGCCGTAAGAAAAAGATCGCCCGCCCCGCTTAGTCCTAAAAAAGTTGCATCTTTGGCCCCGAAAAATTTGCCAAATCTGTCCATCTCCACAAGACCTCTGGCCAAAAGGGCCGCTCGCGCATTGTTGCCAAGCTCCAATCCGTCACATATCCCGCTCGCAATGGCAATAACGTTTTTATACGCGCCCGCAATCTCCGCACCTATAACGTCATCGCTCGTATAGGCTTTGATAAAATCGGGAAAGGCGGCGGCATACTTTTTGGCCAAACTTTCCTCATATCCACTCACCACAACGGCAGTAGGCAAAGCTTTGCGTACCTCAGCGGCAAAAGAAGGGCCGGAGAGTACTGCAAGATGATGCTTGGGTATATACTCCTCTAATATTTGATTGAGAAATTTACCCGTTTGTATATCAATACCTTTTGAGGCGAGTAAAACCTTGTGATGGCTCTTTAAAGGATGTTTAGCAAGCCACGAGCCGATTACTTGCGCCGGCAACACAAGCACAAGATACTCACACTCCAAAACTTTTTCCAAAGTGGTAAATCCGGGCAGATCGTGGGGATGTCGAGAGGTGATGCGCACCTCGTTTTTTTGCGACAACGCAAAATCAAGCGCACTCCCCCACTGGCCCGCTCCTATGATTCCTATCTTCATACCATAACTCCCAAAAGTTTTTTGAAATTTTTTATATCCTCTTTTTTTCCAACCACTACAAGCACATCGCCCGCATCAATTTTATGGTTGATCCCTCGAGTAACAAAAATAAACTTGTTGCCAAGCTCCTTATCCACCAACCCTATGAGAATAACTTTATACTTTTTAGAAAAAGCGATATCTTTAATATTCTTCCCATCCAAAAAAGAGCCCTTTGGCACTTTTATCTCTTCAAATATTATCGATTTATCTTTAAAAAGTATCTCATCGATAGCCTCCGCAACTGCCGGCTTTTCAACGATATAGTAGAGTCTATTGGCAGCGGCTACCATCGTATCGATAACTTTGTCGGCTCCTGCTAGTTTAAGCTTGCGCTCGGTCTCTTTGGATTCACATATGGCTATGACGGGGAGAGTACGAAAGAGGGATTTAAATGTAATGCTCAGATAGATATTTTTCTCCTCATCGTCAAAGGCACAAAAGATATGGGTAATATCGTGATCTAAAATAAGATCGGTCAGCTGGGCGTCGTCTTTGATATCGACGACATGCAAATCCTCAAAGCCGTCTTTGGCGGCGACTTTGAGCTCCTCCTTATCCAAAGAAGCTATCACAACATGATGGGCGTCTAGAGCCAAGTTTTTTGCTATTTGCTCTGCATAGCGCCCAAATCCAAAGAGTAAAATTTTATGCTTTTTTACCATGTCTTAGACTACTTCCTACTACTTGGGATTTAAAATTGGCAATACTTACGCTATAGCCCATCACAATCAAAATATCTCCTACCTCCAGCCGATGTTCCTCATCGGGATTGAATATAAACTTGTGATAAAACTTCTCTTTAGGTGCGCTCTCCTCCATTTTAACAATACCCAATAAAATGAGTTTGTATCGGTCAAAATCGATATCCTTGATCTTTTTCCCCTCTAAAAAAGAGCCTTTAATCACCTCTACTTGTTCACACAAGGCGTTTTTGCGTGCGAGTAAAATATCTTTTATGGCTTCGATGGCGATGGGCTCGTCAATAATTTTAGCGGCAAAAAAACCGGCCGTAATATACGGGGATATGATATAATCGGCACCGGCAAGCTTGAGCTTCTTATGGGAATTGTTATCTACGGCGTTGGAGATGATAAAGCACTCTTTACTAAAACTTCGCACATTCAGACAGATGTAAATATTGTGCATATCGGTTTGGGTCAGGGCCATCACCGCTTTGACACTATTAAAATTGATATGACGAAAAGCATCGGCTTGCGTGGCATCCTCGCAAATGGCCAAATATCCCTCGGCCAACGCTCGCTCCACCACATTCGCATCGTTATCTATAATAAGAAAGTCGATCCCCTCTCGTTTAAATCGTTTGGCCAAAAGTTGAGCCATATGACTAAAACCGCATATCACATAGTAGTTATCCAACCTCTTGGCCGTATGAACGATACGATTTTCCCGAATTTCGTTTAATTTCTCACTAAAAGCCGATACGATGATGGAGGTGGCAAAAGAGATCAAGCCCACACCCACCAAGATAATAATCATCGTAATGGTGCGCCCCTCGTGAGTCACTGGAGCAATATCGCCGTATCCAACCGTAGAGATCGTCACCAGTGCCCAGTAAAAAGCGTCATAGAGGGTATTGATATGGGGATTGTGCTGCTCTTCAAAGACATAGATGCTAATACCGGAGACCAAAATGGTAAAAGCCACCAGCATCAAAAGGGTAAAAAGCTCTATCTTTTTGGATGCGAGGACCTGAAAAAAATGGGTAATGTTTTGCGAGTAGCGCAGCAGTTTAAAGACACGAAACAAAACAAATATTCTTAAAATCCGAAGTTCTCGATAGCTTGGGAGGATCGCTAACAAATCGATAATCGCAAGGGGCGAGAAGATATACTCTAATTTCTTTTTTATGATCTCTTTTACTACCCGTTTGGTATCAAACGGACGCTCTAAAAAAAGAGACTCCTCATATTCGAGGATAATAATCTTATGCACATCGTTATAGACCCATAAACGCAAAAGATACTCCACGATAAAGACGCCGGTAACAAAATAGACATCATAGTAATAGAGCCATTTGGATATAGGGGTCTTGACCTCCTCGATAATGATGACTACGCTTGAGAGAATCAAAAAGATCATAAAATAGTCAAAATATCTTTTGTAAGGGTAGTCATCGTTTTCCAAGAGGTTTTTGACAAACCTCTTGATACGCTGATAGCGTAAAGAGTTGTCGATTAAAAAAGCGAGGTCTACAAGAAATTGCGCAAACCTCAAGAAAGTTTTTTCCTCAAAAGCTCATTCACAAGTTTTGGATCCGCTTTGCCTTTACTCGCTTTCATCACTTGACCCACAAAAAATCCAAAGAGCTTCTCTTTACCGGCTTTATACTGCTCCACCTTATCCCCATTTGCCGCCAAAATCTCGTCGATAATTGGCTCAAGCGCCGAAGCGTCACTGATCTGTTTGAGTCCGAGTTTATCAATCGCCTCATCTACGCCTATGTCGTTTTCCATCAAGTAATCCAACACATCTTTGGCCGCTTTGCCACTAATGGTTTTATCCTCGATCCGCTGTACCAGTTTGGCCAGCTTTGCACTATTTACCGGACTCTTGGTGATATCAAGTCCAACTTTGTTGAGGCGTGCCGCCAGCTCTACGGTCAGCCATGTAACGGCATTTTTCGCCTCTATGCCAGTTGCCATCATCTGTTCAAAAAAGTGGGCCGTCTCTTTGGATGAGGCGATAAGGGCGGCATCATAGGGTTTGAGTCCATATTCTTCTATGAAACGATCTCGCTTTTGATCGGGAAGCTCGGGAATATTTTTGGTCTCCTCAAAAAAGGCATCGGGAATCACAAGAGGCGGGAGGTCTGGATCTGGAAAATAGCGATAATCCGCACTCTCCTCTTTGCCCCGCATACTTCTTGTCACCCCTTTTTGGGTATCAAAGAGTCTTGTCTCTTGGACTACTTCCTTGTCGTATATCCCATCTTCCCACGCTTCGATATGACGCTTTATCTCATATTCGATGGCTCGCTGAATGAAACGAAAGGAGTTGAGATTTTTAATCTCCACTCTGGTATAGAGTTTTTCATCCCCTTTGGGTCGGATGGAGACATTTGCGTCGCAGCGAAAAGAGCCCTCTTGCATATTGGCATCGCTAATATCAAGATAGCGGACGATGGCGTGCAGTTTTTTTAGATACTGCACAGCCTCCTCGCTACTTCTTAGATCTGGCTCGCTCACAATCTCCAAAAGAGGCGTTCCCGCCCGATTAAGATCTACTTTGCTGATACTCCCCTCGTGGATATTTTTCCCCGCATCCTCTTCCAGATGGGCTCTGGTAATACCGATCTTACGCTTGCTCCCATCCTCCTTGTCGATAAAAAGATGCCCATTTTCTACGATAGGGATCTCAAACTGACTGATTTGATACCCTTTTGGCAAATCGGGATAGAAGTAGTTTTTACGATTAAAGATCGATTTTTTATTGATGGTGGCCTCCACCGCCCACCCAAACATCATAGCTTTTTTTACCGCCTCTTCATTGATAACGGGCAAGGCTCCGGGCAAAGCCAAGCAGGTAGGACAGGTGTTTTTATTCTGCTCCTGGGCAAAACTCGTCGGACAAGAACAAAACATCTTCGTCTTTGTATTGAGCTGCACATGGACTTCAAGACCGATGACCACTTCAAACTGCATCCGATTCCTTTTAGTTTTTTGCGATTTTACTTAAATTTGCATAAAAGGCCCATTAAAAATATGCTGCAATAGATCCAAAAGGAGCGGTATATTTCGATGGTTTATCGCTTTAACGATTGGACAGGCGATTTTCGTCATCGAGCCAATCCGACCAAAATCGTTTTACCGAAAATTCGCCGTAAAGCCCCTTGATTTATCAATGGGGATATAAGGCGGCAAAAGAGTTGAGAGGAAGTTTGTCTTCCTTGAAACTCTTTTGGTATAATTTCTTAAGGTTGGGGCATCAACCTTTGGCATAGGGGAAGCAAGACCCGACCATTGTTTAGAGCAATGGTCGGGCATCCCTGCTTAAAGCCAGAATCCCCCGCATTTATGCGTGGGGAGTATGTCAACTTGAAAAATATCGAATAGAGGCAAATCCGGCCGCTTTGGTACGGGTAATGCGCGCAACCTCTTTTTTTCCAATAATACCCCCAAGGGCGAGTATGGGTAGTTTCGATCTTCGCACCACTTTTTTTAAAGCCCAAATACCTTTGGGCGTCCCCTTGTTTGGCGTGGGGAAGATGGGGCTAAAAGTAGCCATATCCCCCCCTAATTTCTTGATAGTATGCAGTTCTTGGAGAGAATGGGCACTTGCTACTACAAAAAGATTGCCCTTTTTAGCCTTGGGAATTTGCACCAAAAGATTTGAGGGAAGATGTACCCCAAAAAATCGATATCGCCTAGCCAATTTAATATGAGAATGCACAAGTACGGGCTGGGCACATCTTTTTTTTATCCACAAGGCCATGGATTTAGAAAAGTGCTCTTTTTCTCTGTAGAGGATAAAAGTGGGATTATGGCGCCTGATAGCCCGTAAAAGACGGACTTTAAAGCGTGTAGGACAGGAGGAGTAGACGCCGCTATCGGTAATGAGATAGCTTATCTTATTCATATAGCCTTTTTTCGATCTTTTGAAGAATACGGGTCTGCTCTTTGAGCTCTTTGAGTCTATCGATTTGAATATTGGCCATCTCCAAAAAAACGATTAAAAAGAGCCAAAAGCAAGCGACCAATATGGAAAAAGAGAGCGCAGCAAAAAAAGATACTTTATAAAATGAAAAAAAGACCAGCGCCACGCTGAGCCCCAAAAGAGCCCAGAGGACACCGAGTAAAAAACTAATAACGATCTCAAGCCACGAACGATTCATTAGATTACAAAGACTCTTCGTGCAATAAAACCGCTCCGGCAAGATAAACATATGTCAAAATCATAAAAATAAAGGTTTGCAAAAAGGCGCTAAAGGTCATCAAGGCAAATCCGGGAAGCGGCACGATCCAAGGAGCTAGCATCAAAAGCACCCATACAAAAAGATCATCCCCCTTAATATTCCCAAAAAGTCGGAAAGACAAGGAGATGACGCGAGAAAAATGCGAAACCACCTCGATAGGAAACATCAAAGGAGACAATATTTTTACCGGTCCCGCAAAATGGGCGAGATACTCTTTCAAACCATTTTTACGAATACCCTCGAAATTGTAGAAAATAAAAACGATAAGAGCTAAGGTAAGAGTAAAGTTGATATTGCCAGAGGGCGGCTCAAATCCCGGAATGATCTCCATAATATTGGCAAAAAAGATAAAAAGCCCCAAAGTCGCCACAAGCGGCAGATATTTTTTTGCGTAGCTCTCGCCGATCACATCTTTTCCCATACCGATAACGCCCTCCAAATAGGCCTCCATCACGTTTTGGCATCCGCTTGGTACGATACGAAGCGAACGAGTGGCCAATTTTGCTACCACAAGTACCAAAATGGCCGCAAGCAGCGTATGGGCTATGAAAATAAAAGTATGATTATGGGATATCACACCAAAAAAGGTAAAAATTCCCTCCATCGTTTCTCCTGTGCGTGAATTTGGATCAAATTGTACAAAAATTTTCCTTAAGATCAGACTAATTTCTCTTGACCCAACCGATACAAGGCAAAATCGTAACGCACCGGATCATCGGCATCAAAATCTCGCAAAGTCTGAGTAAGCTCCAACGCCGCTTGCATATCGTAGCGCCTACGCTTGAGCAATTCAAGCTTTATAGCCGTATGAAAAGTATGCGTATCCAAAGGAACAATAAGATCTTTTTTATCCACTTTCGACCACAACCCCATATCGATATGATCTTTTCGTACCATCCAGCGTAAAAACATATTCCAACGCTTCAAAGGCGAAGCCCCTTTGGGCGAACCCTTTGGTGCGGATCCGAGCAAAAATTTATAGCCGTAGGATCGGTAGGAATTAAGGGAGTACAAATACCCTATCAACTCTTTCAGCCCCTCTTGCACATCATGCTCCTTACGATACCCTCCCAAAAAGATCTCTTGCAAATCCTCGGCTCTTTTGAGAGTCAAAAAGAGGTTGGCCACGTCCAAAGGCTTTTGAAAGCGGTAATAAGAAGAGATCCTAAAGATATCCTCTTCTTTTGCTTGCAACAATCCAAAATCCAAACTTTGTAAAAAAGCGAGCATGGCGCGCACATTGCCATAGGCAAAAAGTGCGCATACTAAAGCGATCTTTGGATCGTTGTGCTCTTTGGCCACGATGATTGGATCAGGTCTTGTACCATCCAATTCTTGTGGTCTATTGCGTCTTAGAACCTCCTTATCCAATAGCTCCTTTACACTCGTCACAGCTCAAAATCCTCTCCCAAATAGAATTTTTTGACAAGGGGATCGGCCGCCACCTCATAGCTTCGTCCCTTGGCCAAAATCTCTCCGTCTTTGAGCACATACGCCTTATCGCATACCCGCAATGTCTCTCGGACATTGTGATCGGTAATAAGGATGCCGATATCTGAGTCCTTGAGTCTCGTGATGGTTTGGCGTATATCGGCAACGGCGATAGGATCCACGCCGGCAAAAGGCTCATCAAGCAATAAAAACTTTGGCCGAATCACCAAGGCTCTGGCAATTTCACAACGCCGCCGCTCCCCACCGCTCAGCTCTCGCCCTTTTCTATGGCGCACCGGCTCGATATTGAAAAGCTCGAGTAGCTCCTCTACGACCCTCTCTTGCTCCTCTTTGTTTTTTAATCCCGCCTCCGCGGCGATGTAGAGGTTCTCTTCCACCGTCAACTCTTTAAAAACGCTGGATTCTTGGGGCAGATAGCCAATACCTTTTTGGGCCTTTTTATGAAGCGGCAGCTCGGTAATATCCTCATCGTCCATTATCACTTTCCCCTTGCTTGGAGGCACCAGCCCACAAATCATATAAAAAGTGGTCGTCTTTCCAGCCCCGTTTGGCCCAAGCAATCCTACCACTTCTCCGCTTTTGACCTCTAGATCGACACCTTTGACGATCGGGCGACCTTTTATAATTTTTTTAAGATTTTTGGCTATGAGTTTATGTTTTCTTCTTAGTAGCTGCATCGATACTCTCTTTTCTCTCCATACGGGGCGATAGTCACCTTAAGATACTCCATTCCCGCTCGATTGAGCCAATCCTCTAGCTCCTCGCCCCACTCTACAAAGTGCCACCCCTTTTTTTGCAACTCCTCAAAAAGTCCCAGCTCCATAAATTTATCTACGCCGCCGTTATACAAATCGTAGTGATAGATATCCTCCCCATAAACTTGCTGGATGGAAAAAGTGGGCGAGCTCACCCCAGTTTGGCCCATACTTTTGGCAAAGGCTTGTACGAGCGTGGTTTTACCGGCTCCCACGGGCCCTTGGAGCAAGATAATCGGCTTTTGAACCCGCTTGATACACTCTACCACCTTATCCAAATCGTGCAGACCGGCTCTAATTTGCATTGGCCAGCTCCCGACTCACTTGGATAATTTGTTGCAGTTTTTGAGCCGCCTTTCCGCTATCAATAGCCTCTGCCGCCATCTGGACCCCTTCTTGTATGGAGCTCGCTTTGCCATCTACTACCAAGGCGGCCCCGGCGTTGAGCAGCACCATATCCCGTTTGGGCCCTTTGAGCTCCCCTTGTAAAATCCCCTTGGTAATCTTGGCGTTTTGCCAAGCGTCTCCTCCTTTGAGCTCATCAAAGCTACACCGCGCAAAACCCACATCTTCTGGCGCAATGGTACGATACTCGATACCCTCTTCCACCCATGCGGTAAAAGTAGGAGCGCTCACACTCATCTCATCCATCCCGTCCGCACTTGAGACTACCATCGCCCGCTTGACTCCAAGACTTTGCAAAGCTTCGGCCATTTTGGGTACGAATGCCTTGTCGAACACACCTAGCAGATACTTCTTTGCCCCTGCCGGATTGGTCAAAGGTCCCAAAAGATTAAAGATCGTACGATGGGGGATACTTTTGCGTATAGGCATGATGTGAGCCATCACAGGATGGTGCTCTTTGGCAAAGATAAAGCAAAAGCCGCATCTTTGCAGCATCTCCACTTGGGCTTGGGGGGAGAGGTCGAGAGTGATACCGAGGGCTTCTAGCATATCGGCACTGCCGCTTTTGCTCGTGACGCTTCTGTTGCCGTGTTTGGCCACATAGCTGCCAAGGGAGGGCAAAAGAAGCGCTACCGTGCTAGAGACATTAAAGGTACCGCTTCTATCCCCTCCCGTCCCCACGATATCGATAAGCTCCTCTTGCAACTGCGAAGGGATTGGCAGCTTGATGGAGTAGTGGCGCATAATCTTGGCCGCCTCGGCAATCTCTTGAGCACTTTCCCCTTTTTGGTAGAGCTCAACCAGTAGCTCCTTCGCCTCCTCTGTACTCAATTCATTGGCAAATAGCTTTTCAAACATCATAGCTCCTTGACATACTCATCCATTCTCGCTTTGGGCACATTTTTGGTCGTGGGGATCTGGAGCACTTTATAGCGCTTTGCACCCTTTAGGTATTTGATGGTGATCTCATCTCCCACCTTTACCTCTTTACTGGCTTTCGCCACCACTCCATTGAGCAATACTACTTGGTTTTTTATCATATCCTGAGCGATGGATCGTCGCTTGACGATATTGACCGCATTCATAAATTTATCGATTCGCACTATCCTTACCCCAAATGTTTTTGTTTTTCATCCCTCCATTATACTCGCCAAACTCTCTTTTGGCAAAGATGCAACACCCCTTGACTCTTTTTACAACAATCCAAAACGCTTAATAAACTCTTCGTCTATATCCAAAACACCTCGCCTCATTAAATCTTTAAGGGTCTTCTCGTCACATACCACCTCCGGCGGCCACTCTCTGACATTTTTGTCGATTTTGGGATTTTTATCCGTCCCATCCACCATGATAAACGGCTCAAGCCGCACATCACGCTTGGCATCGATCGTATTGGTCACTCGCCATACCAGCATGTAGGGATTGTCCAGATCCTCCTTTTCATTGACCACGACAAAGAGTTTCATATGCTTGGACAATGGATCGAGCTTGTCGAATAGCTCTTGGACGGAGCGTTTCTTGGCATAGCGGACCAAGACGATGGGATTTTTGCTACTCTTTTCATATTGTTTGATCTCGATAATATCTTCATCTATTTGGCGAAGTTTGGCCAAAAGCTCCTCATCACTCAATGGCTCTTGCACTCCCTCACGCACCTCATCGCCCGTGGCGTCGATGCCTAGCTTTCCACCCTCGAACTGCTTGGGACTGGCGTGATCGAGATGATCCACTACCCCTTCACTGATGAGTATCCGATCAGGACTCAAGCGATCCAGTACATGGCGAGTAAAGGCTTCATAGTCCGTAAGCTCCGGCGCATCTTTGTCTACAAAAATAGCGTGCTTGACAAAACTCATCTGCCCCACACCCCAAAAGGCATGCATGAACTGCTTGGCATGGGCTGGGTAGCGAGCCTCCATCTTGGCCAAAATGAGATTGTGAAAAACGCCGTTTTCTGGCATATGATAGTCGATAAGATCACTCGCTGTGGTTTTAAGAAGTGGCAAGAAGATGCGCTCCGTCCCCCACCCCATATATTTATCTTCCAAGGGCGGCTTGCCTACTACGGTAGCGGTGAAAATGGGATCCTTTTTGGATGTGATTTTGGTCACCTCCATCACGGGAAAGGGCTCTGGCAGAGTATAGTAGCCTGTGTGGTCACCAAAGGGGCCCTCTATTTCCAAATCGTTTGGATCCACGTACCCCTCTATCACGAAATCCACGTCATGGGGGATATAGATGTCGTTGGTTAGGGACTGGACTAGGCGTGGGTTTTCATTTCTTATAAATCCATAGAGCAGCAGCTCGAAAACATTGGGAGGCAAAGGAGCTTGTCCACACCAGATATAGAGAGGATTACCGCCGATCGCCACGGTGACAGGCATCTTCTTGCCAGCTTTTTTATATTTATGGAAAAAGTGTGCGCCATCTTTGTGGATCTGCCAGTGCATCCCAAGGCGCATATCGTCATAGACTTGCAATCTATACATCCCAACATTTTGTACGCCACTCTCCAGATCTTTCGTATAGACCTGGCCTGTAGTGATGAATTTACCCCCATCTTGGGGCCAGGTTTTGAGAATTGGCAGATCATGTAAAGAGTCCACCTCCATTTCCTGGCATGCCCCTTTGGAAGAGAGCCGCTTTGGAAAGACATTTTTGAGCTTGAAGAGTTTCGTGAGCATATCGATCTTTTCACGCCAGCCCTGGGGTGGTTTCATGTGCAAAAGCTCTTCGATCTCGGCTGCGATGGCGTCTGGATGACGACCAAGGATCTTGGTGGTAATATCGAAATTTGCGAAGATATTCATCAGCACAGGATAGTCATATTTTTTATCGAGTCTGCGGTCTATAGGATTGGTAAAAAGGATCGGCCCAGAATCCTTGCGTTTGACCTCCACATAGGCGATATGGGGGATTTCAAGATTGACATCCAGCTCTTGGTCAATTATTTTGAGGCCATTCTCCTTTAAAAATTCAAGAAGCTCCATCAAACCTGCCTTTCTCACAAAATTGTCAAAATTGTACCATTTTAAATAGGATAATTTTTATCCTATTTATTTTGCGTAAATAAGAGAATTTTTATCTTATTTGTGCTACATTACCCCTAGACAAAGCAAAAGGATAGACAATGGGAATGGAAAAAGTTGATAAAATCATCAATTCTGACTATGAACTTGGCTTTGAAGTGGATATAGAAGAGGAGAAAGCTCCTCCGGGACTAAGCGAAGATACCATTCGCTTCATCTCGGCCAAAAAAAACGAGCCCCAGTGGATGCTGGATCTAAGGCTCAAAGCCTACCACGCATGGCTCAAGATGGAGGAGCCTAGATGGGCCAAAGTCACTTATCCGCCTATCGATTACCAATCCATCAGTTACTGGGCAGCACCCAAAAAGGCTTTAGAGAGCCTTGAAGAAGTGGACCCGGAGATCCTAAGAGCCTATGAGAAACTAGGCATCCCTCTAGAGGAGCAAAAAGCGCTCGCAGGCGTAGCCGTGGACGCCGTTTTTGACTCGGTATCGGTCAAGACCACATTCGTAGAAGAGCTCAATAAACTTGGTATCATCTTTTGCTCCATCTCCGAAGCGATCAGAGACTACCCTGATCTTGTCAAAAAGTATATGTTTAGCGTCGTGCCTATGACGGACAACTTCTTTGCGGCACTCAACTCCGCAGTCTTTAGCGACGGGACGTTCGTCTATATTCCCAAAGGGGTCAAGTGCCCAATGGAGCTTAGCACCTACTTTCGTATCAACGCTCAAAATACGGGGCAGTTCGAGCGCACACTTATCATCGCAGACGAGGGCAGCTATGTCAGTTATAACGAGGGCTGCTCGGCTCCTAGCCGTGACGAGAACCAGCTCCATGCCGCAGTGGTGGAGCTCATCGCCCATAAAGATGCCCATATCAACTACTCCACCATCCAAAACTGGTACCCAGGAGACGCAGAGGGCAGAGGCGGTATCTACAATTTCGTCACCAAAAGAGGTCTTTGCGAGGGAGAAAACTCCAAAATCACATGGACTCAGGTGGAGACTGGCTCAGTGATAACGTGGAAATATCCCAGCTGTATCCTCAAAGGGGACAATTCGGTCGGCGAGTTTTACTCCGTGGCCATCACTAGGCTGGCACAGCAGGCCGACACGGGTACGAAGATGATCCACATCGGCAAAAATACCAAGAGTGTCATCATCTCCAAAGGAATATCCGCTCAAAAGGGGCAAAACAGCTACAGAGGGCTAGTCAAGATGCACGAAAGTGCCACAGGGGCCAAAAACTACAGCGAGTGCGATAGTCTCCTCATAGGTGATCGATGCGGGGCCCATACTTTTCCTTATCTTGAGAGCAAATGTGAAAGCGCCCAGATAGAGCATGAGGCGACCACTAGCAAAATCAGCGAAGAGCAGCTTTTTTATCTGCGTCAAAGAGGTATCAAGGAAGAGGATGCGGTCAGTATGATCGTGCACGGATTTTGTAAAGATGTATTGAGTAAGTTGCCTATGGAGTTTGCCGTAGAGGCTAAAGCCTTATTAGATCTCACATTAGAAGGAAGCGTAGGATGAGTACGATGATGAAAATTAAAGATTTACATGCACAAATCGGAGATAAGCAGATCCTCAAAGGGATCGATCTAGAACTGCTCAAGGGTAAGGTCCACGCCATTATGGGCCCAAATGGAGCCGGAAAGTCGACACTTTCCAAAGCGATCGTAGGACACCCCGATGTGGAGGTGACAAAAGGAACAATCGTCTATAAAGACAAAGATATAACAGACTGGGAACCTGAGGAGCGAGCACTTGAGGGTATATTTATGGCTTTTCAGCATCCAGTGGAGATCCCCGGGGTCAACAACGCCTACTTTTTGCGCACGGCTCTCAATGCCAAAAGAAAGCACCTTGGCCTCCCCCCTTTGAATGCGGCGGAATTTTTGCGGCTTTTAAAGGAGAAGATCAAAGAGCTAGGCATGCGTGAGGAGATGATCCACCGAAGCCTCAACGAGGGTTTTAGCGGCGGGGAGAAGAAGCTCAACGAGATTTTGCAGATGGAGATCCTAGAGCCAGATTTTGTAATTCTCGATGAAATCGATTCGGGTCTGGATATCGATGCGCTCAAAAAGGTGAGCGAGGCGATCAACAAGATGCGAACCCCCGATCGCACTTTCATGATAATCACCCACTATCGTAAAATTTTGGACTATATCGAGCCAGATTTTGTCCATGTGCTCAAAAACGGCAAAGTGCTCAAAACAGGCGGTATCGAGATCGTCGACGCTCTTGAAAAAGAGGGATATAAAATATTCGAGGAAGTGTGATGAGAATATTGGATATTAACCTAGAAGAGTATGGAGCCAAAAAGGCTCTGGTGCAAAAACTCAAATCGATGGGGATGCCCACACCAAAGACGGAGCATTACCGGTATTTTGGGATTAGACCCATTTTGGACAAGGAGTATATCCCCTACTCTCCTCCCATCCAAAGCATCGAGGAGGCCGATCATATCGAAATCGTCGACGGCATGGTGACCAAAGCACCAAAGAGTATCTTTGTAGAATTTTTGACCAATCCAAAAGTGGACGACAGCCATTACGACCAAATCTACTATATCAACCATCTTTTGGTCGATAAGACGATCCATTTTGAACTTGAAAAGGATATGGAGCTTACAATCGTTCAAAAATTTACCAAAACGGGCGCATTCGTACCATATCGCATCAAAATATCCACACAGCCCGGTATCAATGTAAAAATAGAGGAGGAATGTATCGTCTATGCCGAAGAGTCTTTGTACCTTTATGGTTACGACATCGATCTAGCTAAAGATGCGATACTTCAACTCCTTCAAAACAGGGTCACGGGACTTGAGAACTTTGCCCAAATTGCTTCCCACAGCGTCCGGTGCAACAAAAATAGCGAATTTCGTCTTTTTACTTTTGATTTTGGGGTGGCAAAAACTTTACACAACTACCATATCACTCTTGAAGAAAACGCCGCTACTAACGCCAACCATGTGATTTTTGGAAAAGAGAAAGCAAAACTTGGGAATACTTTTCATATAGAAAATAGAGGCAAGGATTCTAGAACCCATCAATTTTCTAGAAATATCCTCAAAGACAAGGCTAGAGGAATTTTTGATGGGCTTTTGATCGTCAAAAATCCAGCCAAATACAGCGCCATCTACCAAGACTCTAAGACCATTTTGCTCAACGATGGGGCCTTTATGGTGAGCAAACCGCAAATGGAGATCTATACCGAATATATCAGCGAAGCGACCCACGGCTCCACTACCGGTCAATTGGACGAAGAGGCGCTTTTTTATCTGCGTCAGCGAGGCATCGCCAAAGAGCAGGCCAAAGAGATGCTGGTGCTAAGCTTCCTTGACGAGATTTTCGAAAAGCTCGGAGACGAAAAGATTAAAAAAGAATTTATAGAACTCTATGAGGAGAGAGAATGAATCTCGAAGAAAAAGAGATAGAAGTCGATAACGACGCAATAGAAGATATCGAAGACCATAACAAAAAATATGGTGATCCTGAGCATATCAAAAAAGAGATTATCAAATATCTCAAAACCATTTACGATCCGGAGATCCCGGTCAATATCTATGACCTTGGGCTTATTTACGATATCAAGCTCCAGCGCCGTCCAGATGGCTATAAAGCGATTATCACCATGACGCTCACCAGCGTGGTGTGTCCGGTTGGTGAGAGTATTGTGGATATGGTCAAAAATCTCGCCAACAAAATCGACGGCCTTGCAGAAGTAGAGGTCAACCTCGTCTTCGATCCGCCTTGGAATAAAAGCAAGATGAGCGACGAGGCGAAATTGGTACTAGGCATGATGTAGCTCTTAGGCTACATCATTTAGCGATTACATTGGATAGAAGCGGTATAACCGGAGTTGGTTTTTTTCTTGGATAGGATTTTATAACCTCGAAATCCGCAGTGGTATGCGGCTTTCTCTGTACAAAGATCAAAATTCTTTCCACAATCTACCTCGAGCCGCTTTCCCTCTTTTGGAAAAAAATGGGGATTGACTCTGCCTAGATGAAAGCAGCCAGCAAACAGCAGCCCTATCGCCGCAAAAAAAAGCCACCTCATTTATATTCCTTGAAAGCCATCTTTTCAGCCTTTTCCAAAAGCTCCTTGGCTCCGTTTTCTATCATAGAGGCCGCCAACGCACGGCCAAGCTCTATATAATTCTCTTTGGATCCAAAGATCTTGTCTTTGAGCAGCTCGCTGCCATCTGGCAATCCTACGACCGCCTTGGCCACGATGTCGTCATTGTCCAAAAGCTGGGCCCGTACACCAATAGGCACTTGACAGCCCCCTTGGAGCTCATCCACAAACTCCCGCTCTATAGTCGTTTCGATGCGGCTCTTCTCATCCTCTAGTTTTTTGACGATATCTAATACTTCCGGCACACACTCGATCCCCAAAGCCGCCTGTCCCATCGCCGGGATCATGAGATTGTCATCAATTGGCACCACATACTCAACACTTTCTAACAAGCCTAATCGCTTCAGACCGGCATAGGCTAGGATGATAGCGTCGAACTCTCCGGCCTTGAGCTTTTGGATACGGGTATCCACATTGCCCCGCAAATCTTCGATCACAAGGTCTGGACGGATGTGTAACAGCTGCATGCGGCGACGCAAAGAGGTGGTCCCCACCACGGCGTTTGGTGGCAGATCCTCGATACTGGGATATTTTTGGCTCAGCAGCGCATCATTGACTACCTCTCGCTTTGGGATCGCTCCTAGCAGCAGTCCCTCTGGCAACTGGGTCGGCACATCCTTGAGGCTGTGGACGGCTAGATGGGCTTCACCTCGCAGCATGGCATCCTCAAGCTCTTTGGTAAAGAGCCCTTTGCCCCCAATGAGCGCCAAAGGGGTATCAAGGATCTTATCCCCTTTAGTTTTGAAGATCTGTAACTCCACTTCATAGCCCATCTGTTCCAATAGCGACTTGATGTGGTTGGATTGCCATAGAGCGAGTTTACTCCCTCTTGTCGCTATGATAAGCTTCATTTATGATCACTTTTTTGCTTTTGCTCATTTTTGGGAAGATATTGAAGATATTTTTGGCGAGTCTTGTCGTATTTACCATCAAAATAGACCGTAGGCGTACCTTTGATCATCAACTCTTTGGCTTTTCTCATATCTTCATGCAGCTCTTCGACCACCCAAGGCTGATTGATCTGCTTAGGTGTGAGCTTGAGGCCTAGTTTTTTATCCAGTTCGGCCAACACTTTTTTCTCATCTTTCTCTTCATAATTGAACTCAGTCTTATAAATTTTTTGGATAGCCTCTTTGTTGCCCTGCTTCTTGAGATAGATAATCGCTTTGGCCAAAGGTACGGAGGCTGGATGTAACGCTTCGATAGGCAGATGATAGTAGTACAGAGCAAAGGTATCTGGATGCTTTTTGGCCGCCTCAAAAAGTTTTGGTACCACTTCGCGACAAAATGGACACAACGGATCGCTAAAGACTACGATTTTATGCTTGGCGTTTGGATTGCCAAAAATGAGATGTTCTTTATCATAAAAGCTTTTGTTTACGCTGAGCACGATGCGGGTTTTCATACTTCTATTGGTCTTGATATCCACTAGATCTGGCGCCACATAGCGATCATGCACAAAAAGGATATCCCTTTGGGTCATATTCTCTTCGCCTCCGGGACGCTTCAGACCGATTTTGAACTTCACCACATAGGCATCCCATCCTTTGGGTCTATCTAAAGGGATCTTTTCTATTACATCCACTTTGTAGACTTTGATATCTGGATTACTTGAGAGTCCTCGCTCCACAAACTTAATCACATCCTTTTGGGTTGCCGCACTAAGGCTCAAAGCCAAAGCCGCACTAACGCTCAATAATCTCCACATCAATGACATCATCATCCTCCCTCGATTTTGATTTGAGTTTGAAAATCTTTTTGGCGATAAATTTGGAAAAGACGCCAAATTGTAGCAAAAGACCCAAAATATCGGTAAAAAATCCAGGAATTATAAGAAGTATTGCTCCTATTGCTGTATAGAGGTTCATACTCTCAAACTCTTCCATACTTATTTCCCCATTGGCCAAAGCCTGCATCGTTACAGCTAACTGCAGATGCATATTTTTTAAGATCCACATACCATACACAGCTGTGGCAACAATCTCCACAAAGGTCCAAAAAGGACCGATAACACTGGCGATCTTGACACTTACGAAAGTCTCGATAAAAAGATAGAGTATAAAATAGAGCATACCAAATGGTAGCACAAAAAAGTTACGAAAGCATCTCTACAATTTTTTGCAACGCCTCCTCTTTGGCCACATCCTTTTTCTCCAAAGTTTTACGATCTACAAGCTGGACTTTACCCTCTTTGAGCCCCTTGCCTACTATCACGCCTACCGGATAGCCAATAAGCTCAAAATCCTTGATCTTTGGCCCAAAACGATCGGCTCTGTCGTCTAGCACCACTTCGACCCCTTTTTGTTGCAGCGCTTCGTACAGCTCTTCGGCAAACTCCAGCTGTTCGGACTCTTTAATATTGGAGACGATGATATCCACCATATACGGAGCAATCGCTTTGGGCCAGATACAGCCTCTTTCATCGTGATTTTGCTCGATGGCGGCGGCTACGAGGCGGCTCACTCCGATGCCATATGTGCCCATCACAAAAGGCTTGGCCTTGCCCTCTTTATCAAGAAACGTAGCGTTCATGGCAGCGCTATAACGAGTGCCCAGCTGAAAGATATGACCCACCTCTATCCCTTTGGTCAGATGGATCACGGCTCCACACTTGGGACACAGATCCCCCTCTTTGACTTGAGCGATATCGGCAAAAAGGGCATCGTCGAAGTGGCTAAGATCCGCTCCTATGAGATGGTAGTCCTTGCGGTTGCCCCCGCAGATGAGCCCTTTGGCGCCTTTTAGATCCTTGTCCAAAACTATCGTGCACTCCTGCTCGTATGGAGCGATGAAACCGGGCACAATTCCGGCATTTTTTAGCTCCTCTTCGCTCACATCCACAAGCTCGTTGGCTCCTACGACGTTTTGGGCTTTAACCTCTTGGAGCTCGTCGCTGCCCCTGAGGAAAAAGAGCACAATCTTTTCTTCGTCGTCATAGATCGCCTTTTTGGCCACCGCTTTGACGAAGTAGTAAGGATCGACTTTGAAAAATTCGCTCAACTCCTCAATAGTTTTAAGACCCGGGGTATAAAACGGCTCGAAATTACTAAATTCGGGAGCCGGCTCGGGGGCTTTTGGTTTTTGTCGCTTTGCGGCCTCTACATTGGCCGCATAGTCGCACTCTGTGCATATGGCGATCGTATCCTCGCCGCTTTTGGCCAAGACCATAAACTCTTTACTCGCACTCCCTCCGATCGCTCCCACATCTGCTTCAACGGCTCGAAAGTCGAGCCCCATGCGACTAAAGATCTTGCGGTAGGTAGCCTCCATCAGATCATACTCTCGCTTCATATCCTCCTCGTCGGCGTGGAAAGAGTAGCCATCTTTCATCACGAATTCCCTGCCTCGCAGCAGCCCAAATCTGGGCCTCGCCTCGTCACGAAACTTGAGATTGATCTGATAAAGATTAAGGGGCAGCTGTTTGTAGCTGGTGACTCGCCCCCGCACGAGATCGACCATCATCTCCTCGTGGGTAGGGCCTAGTACGAAGCAGTTCTCCTTGCGATCCTTGAAGCGAAGCAGCTCTTTGCCATATTTGCCAAAGCGTCCACTCTCTTGCCACAGCTCGCAAGGGGTGACGAATCCTAGCTGCACCTCTTGGCAGCCGGCTCTGTCTAACTCCTCTTTGACTATAGCTCTTACTTTATCCAAAACTCTCTTGCCCAGTGGCAAAAAGTTGTAGATCCCGCTGGCCACTTGAGAGATAAAACCGCCTCGCACAAGATAGATATGACTTGGCAGTACCGCATCTTTTGGGGTCTCTTTGGTTGTGGGAACAAATGCACGACTCAGTCTCACCCTAACTCCTTAGATTCATAAAATATTCACATTTGTAGCGATTGAGGCCGACCTCCTCTTCGATATCGAAGAAAAACTTGATCGCTTCAACGATTGTGTCGGCACTGGGCTCGTCGGCTATGGCTTTGAGCTTTTTGGTTGGCTGATGCAAAAAGCGATTGAAGGCGCTATGAAGAAGCTTTTCTACATTTTTTCTATCCTTTGGATCGATAAAACCCTTTTTGATGGCTTTACTTAGCTCCGCCATCGCTGCCTCTTTGGCTTGGGCACGGATCTCTTTGATAATGGGATCGATCTCAAGAGTTTGGAGCCACTTGAAAAACTCCTTGGCGTAGCGCCCTACGATCTGATAGGCGATGCGTGCTTGCTCCTCACGAAAGGCCATATTCTTCTCCACAATCTCTTTGAGGTCGTCCACCGCATAGATGCTCAGACGCTCCATTCTCATCTCTTCGATATCTCGTGGCACCGCCATATCAAACCACAATCGATCAAAATCCCTCTTTTGTACCATCTGGCGGGTAATAACGGGCTCTTTTGAGGAGGTGGCGCTAAAAAGGAGGCGGTAGCCGTTGACGAGAAACTCCAGATCGGCGCTACTCTTGACCTCGACACTTGGATCGATCTCTTGGGCTACTTGAGCCGTCTTTTCTACATCGCGACCTACCAAAATCACATGACAACCTCTGGCTATAAGATGCTTGGCCGCCAATCTCCCCATCTCTCCGGCTCCTACCACTACGGCGCTATAACCTCCAAGATTGCCAAGCCTATCTTGAGCCATCGCTACGGCGGCGCTGGCTATGGAGACGGGATTTTTGGAGATATCGGTGGAGGAGCGCACCTCTTTGGCACACTTAAAGGCAAAATGCATCACACGCCCTAGCTTTTGGCCGCACCACCCTTTCTCAAACGCCTCTTTATAGGCGTCTTTGAGCTGACCGGCTATCTGGGTCTCACCCACAACCAGACTATCGAGCCCACTGGCTACGCTAAAGATATGGTGGATCGCCCCGTGATCTTCGTAGATATCGGCCCTACCCTCAAGCTCTTCCAAAGAGATACCGCTTACTCGCCCCAACGCTTCTAGCAGATCCTCCGTAGCTTTAAAAGGCTCTTTGACACTGGTGATGAGCTCCACTCTATTGCAGGTGGAGAGGATGATGATCTCGTTGATCCACTCGCTCTTCAATGCGGCACAAGCTACCGCCTCTTTTTTGCTCTCCTCCGAAAGGGCTAGACGCTCTCTTGTATGCAGGTCAGTATTTTTGTGCGAAAAACTCACTACCAGATACTGCATCAATAGGTCCTGTCGATGAGTTGCGTCATGATAGAGCGCAGCCGCTCATCCTCTTTATCCAGACACTCCAAAGCCTCTTGTCCTAGCTGGCCGGCTTTTTGTTTGGCACGATCAAGGCTACCCGTGCTTCGCAGCCGCTCTTGTAGCCAGCTTCTCTCCTGGCTGCTAAGCTCTTTTTTAAAAAGCCCCAACAATTTTTCTCGCTCCT
>WGAT01000083.1 GCA_015494715.1 Campylobacterota bacterium | reverse complement strand
GGATTTCGCTTAGGCTGGGTGGTACTGCCGCCACGTCTGGTGGAAAAGGCCAGAGAGCTCACCCAAAATATCTTTTTGGCTCCTCCCACCATCAGCCAATACGCCGCACTAGAGGCTTTTGACTACGAGTATCTTGAGCATGTTCGCCAAATTTTCCAAAAACGTCGCGACACGCTCTACGATCTCCTGGCACCTCTCTTTGATCTAGGAGCCAGACCGCAAGGAGCCTTCTATATCTGGGCAGATGTGCGCAGATACGGCAAAGCGAGCGAGCTTGCCAAGAGATTTTTAGAAAAGGTGCATGTGGCCGTGACGCCAGGAATCGATTTTAGCCAAAAATTGGGAGAGGATTTTATCCGCTTTGCCTATACGATAGATGAAGCAAAAATGCGCGAAGGAGTGGCGAGGATCGCCTCACTCCTTGGCTAAATCGTCGGCAAAGACATAGATAGCGGCGTTATATAGGCTCAAAAGATAGGCAATGACCAACACGACCGGCAGTAACACTATGGTAGCCGAAAATAGAATCATCACAATGCCAACACCCATCAAAATCAAAGACCAAACAAGCACTAAAATGAAGTACTCTTTGTTGAAGCAAGCTTTCCACATACTGGGGCTAAAGAGCAAAAAGACATTTTTAAAACCATCTACAAAGGTATCGGATCGGATCACTCGTCCCATCACCGCCGGAAAGAAATAGAATAAAAAAGCGGCTATAAGAAGAAAAATCGCTCCAATGACCCCGCTTTTCGTCAACATTGCTTCCATCTGAGCTTGGACGGCGACACCATTGCGCATAGCTTCCATGCCTCCGCTCATCTCCACGGCCATTCCAAAAAGGGCCATAAATACCAGTGAAATGGCAAAAAGGGCCAAAAAGGCTCCCGTCGCCACATGCAAATAGCTACTCAATACATCGCCTATTTTGCTTTGAGCGGCAAATTCGGCCATATCCTCCGGCCTTTGGGCTTTGTCCACCCCCCGACCAAAATAGATCTGAACCGATAGACTCAAAATGGAATAGGCCAAGATAAAGAGCAAGCCTATAATGGGAACCATTCCCAAAAGATTGAGCAGTATCAAAATAGCTATCACCGCAAAATTGAGGGCGTAATTACCCTTAAAAAAATTCCACGCCAGCGCTATAGCCGTTTTATTGGACCTTTCCATTTGCACTCCTTTTTCTTGATTATACCTAACAGCCGCTCTTTTTCATAATTTCGGCCAGCTCTACTGGAAATCTTTTGCGGTTTTTGGCGATTTTGGCTTTGGAGGCTTCATACAGATCGATACCCAGTACACTTGCAAGGCGAAGCAAGTAGTGCAGTACATCGGCCATCTCCTCGCCGATCTCTCGCTTTTCCTCATCACTAAAATCTTGCGGGTCTTTGTCGCACCATTGGAAATGCTCCATCAGCTCCGCCGCCTCTATCGCCACACTCATAGAGAGATTTTTGGGGCGGTGATAGACCTCCCAGTTCCGCTGGGCTATGAACTCATCCAAAAGCTTTTGCAGCTCATCCAGTGACCTACACTTCATTGAAATACTCCTTTCATTGAAATACTCCTTGGCTTTTGCTCTTAGCTTGCGATAGATCGCATCAAAATCGACCCCATAGACTCTGGTATGCCCGATAGTGGTGATGAAATTGGTATCTCTTTGCCATCTAGGCACCAAGTGCATATGAATATGCTCGGCTATCCCGGCGCCCGCTGCAGCTCCTAGGTTCATCCCGATATTGACCCCCTCGGCTCTGAGCACATCTTTGAGTAGTCCCACGCCCCGCTGTGTCAGTGCTGCCATCTCTTGCCAGATGGCAGGGTCGAGACCCTCTAGATTGTCGATATGGATATAGGGTATCACCATGAAATGGCCCGGCGTATAGGGGTAGCGGTTCATCACCGCATAGCAGTGCTTTGCCCGCCAAAGCACGCCCAGCTCCTCGTCTTGGTCTGGATGCTTGGCGATATGGCAAAAGACGCACCCCTCGATTTTGGATCCTGTGATATACTCGCTTCGCCACGGCGCATAGATACAATCAAACATCACCATCCTTTGATAAGATCTGGAAAAAAGTAGACAAGCAGTAGCACCAAAATCTGTAAGAAGATAAAAGGTATCACTCCTTTGTAGATATCGGCGGTGCTCACCAGTTTGCCCGCCGCCCCTTTGAGATAAAAGAGGCTAAAACCAAAAGGAGGAGTCAAAAAAGAGGCCTGCAGATTCAAAGCCACCAATATCCCAAACCAAATCGGATCGATCCCAAAGTGGGCGATCACGGGTACAAAAAGAGGGATCACCACGAAACTGATCTCCACAAAATCGATAAAAAATCCCAGTAAAAAGATAGAGAGCATGGCGATGAGCAAAAAGCTCTGCTTGTCGGCAATCTGGTAGGCAAAAAACTCCTTGACCAGCTCCTCTCCTCCTATTTCGTTAAATACCAGACTAAAGGCGGTGGCTCCTATGAGAATGGTAAAGATCATGGCGCTCAACTTCGCCGTCTCCAGACTCACATACCAAAGCATCTCTTTATCAAGACTCCCGCTCCACCAGCTCAGAATCAGCGCACCCACTACGCCCATAGCCGCCGACTCGGTAGGCGTGGCGATACCGGCGAAAATGGAGCCAAGAACGGCAAAGATGAGCAAAAAAGAGGGGATGATGGAAGCGAGCAGCTCTTTTGGGGTCGGTTTTTTCTCCAGTCGCACGGGCGGAGCGGCTTCGGGCTTGAAAAAGGCGTAGAGCAAAATATAGACGATATAAAATACTACCAGCAAAAGCCCAGGGACCACCGCACTTTTAAACAGATCCCCCACACTGACACTGAGTACATCGCCCAAAACGATCAAGACGATAGAGGGCGGGATGATCTGTCCCAGCGTCCCGCTGGCCGCTATCGTCCCGCTGGCCAGTGCCTTATCGTAGCCGTAGCGTATCATTATAGGCAGCGTGATCACGCTCATCATCACCACGCTCGCCCCTACGATCCCCGTAGCCGCCGCCAGGATCGCTCCTACGATCACCACCCCCACAGCCAATCCTCCTCGTATCTCGCCAAAGAGCGCTCCTAGGTTTTCTAGCATACTTTTGGCCAATTTACTCTTTTCCAAAATAAGCCCCATCAAGATAAAAAGAGGCACCGCCATGAGGGTGAAATTTTGCATAATGCCGTATATCCGCATCGGCAGCATCCGAAAGATATCAAGCCCCAGATCCACATCCACCAAAGCAAAAACGATAGCCACGGCCGCAAAGACGAAGGCTACCCGAAATCCCAACATCAAAAGCACCAAAGCCAGCCCAAACATCAAGATAGCAGGATGCAGGGGATAAAAAATCTCCAAACGAGCCAAAAAAACGACGAGCCCTACCGCCACGACCGCTACGCCAAGCGCCTTTTTGGGATCTATTTTTGGCCACACTTTGATCGCTTCGCTGATGGCTTGGAGCAAAAGCAGCAATGCAAAAAGCACGATAACAGACTTGATAAGCCAGCGATATTTGAGCCCTCCCGGATCGCTGGAAGCCTCGTGCTGCACGAAGCTCTGCCATGTAAAGTCGAGGGAAAAATAGAGCAAAACAAGAGTAAAAGGGATGATCAAAAGCAGTGAGTCCCAAAAGCGGATATAGGCTTTGAGTTTGGGAGAAAATCGCTCGTACAAGATATCGACTCGCACATGCTTGTCATGGTGCAGGGCGTAGCCAGCGCTGAGCAAAAAGGTCAAATCGAAAAGATACCACTCCAGCTCTTGCAAAGCGATGGAGCCAGAGTGGAACAAGTAGCGCATAAAAGCGTCGTAAAAGACCAAAAAGGCCAGCGCAAAAGCGGCAAAAGCCGCCAGCTTACCAAAGATGTCATTGAGATGATCGATAGTCAAAGCCAATCTATTCACCAAACTTCCTTTTAAAAAAGTACTCAAAACCCTTTTGTAGGGCCACTACGACCAACACCAGCGCCACAACCGCCAAAAACTCCATTACAAACTCTTGCAGATCTTTCATCTTGCCCCTCACATGTACGATGGTGCGTCGTTGCTAAAGAGGATCAGATCCCCGGGCTTGGTATTGGCGGCCAAAATCTCTTGGAGCTTCGATTTGTCTTCCACTACGATAGTGGGCTTGGAGATATGGCGGGTGAGGATATCCTTGTTGAGCCGTCCCGTGACGATAACCAGATCGAAGACCGCATTGATCGCCTTGGCCAACTGCTCGTTGGAGGCTTCGTCACTTTCCACAAGACCCGGTGTAACGATCACTTTGCGCCCTGGGTAGGTTCGCACCAGATCAAAAGAGCCCAGCATCCCCTCCAGATTGCCGTTGAAGCTATCATCAATAATCAGTTTGCCGCCAGCCTCTATCTTTTGCAAGCGATGCTCCACGCTTTGGAGTCTTCGTACTCGCTCTTGAAGCCGCTCCATACGCACGCCCAGCTCTTTGGCCACCAGCACGGCTGCTGTAATATTGAGAGCGTTGAAGCCTCCAAGTACCGGAGCACTAAAGTGATAGGTCTGGCCATCTAGTACTAGATCCCACTCCACCCCATCCAGTGTGGCTTTGACGTTTGTGATGTTTTGGCCAAACTGCACCACTCTCTCATCCTCTTTGACGGGCAGCTCGTCCCACACGATCGCCCTTTTGAGCCGTTTGGATCGCAAGATCTCCAACTTTGTGGCAATGATGCGCTCAAGACTTTTAAAATACTCGATATGCTGGGGGCCCACTTTGCCCACGACTACATAGTGGGGCTGCAAAAATCGCACGATCTGGTCAATATCCCCGGGTTCTCTGGCCCCAGCTTCCGTGATATAGACTTGGCTGTCTTGGGGTAGCTCCTCGTTGATGTCTTTGAGAATGCCCCCCAAGGTATTGACGCTGCGGGGAGTCTTGTAGACTTTGAAGTCGGGCTTGAGCAGCTGATACAAGAAATTTTTGATACTGGTTTTGCCGTAACTGGCGGTGATGGAGACAATGGTAGGATCGATGGCCTCAAGCTTCTTTTTGGCCTCTTTTTGAAAAATGGCAAACAAATAGCGCTCAATAAGCCACGAAGCGCTCAAAGCCAATACCAAAGGCAAAAGGGTAAAATAGATCCGCCCCCCGCATTTAGCTAGACAAAGCAAATCCGATACCAGCGTAAAAAGTAAAAGTAACGCGAAAAATCGCTTCACACGGGCCGTAAAAACCAACCTTTTATCGATCCCCCGCTGCCACCACCAAAGGGCCGCTCCCAAGAGCAGATCGATCGCCCAGACCCACTCCCTCAAAGCCAGATAGGCAAAAAAGGGAAGCAAGAAAAAAAGGATATGCTGCCAAGGGGCGTGGTGATGCAGCAAAACTCTATCTAGGCGATAGTTGTACCACTGCAAATTTTGGATCAAATAGTAGCCAAGCAAAAGGACAAAAAGGATATGGCCAACTAGGTGAAACCAGATCACTTGAGCACCTCAAAAGGAGGACTAAACTCTTGCTCAATGGGCTCGATATCGATCTCGTCCACTCTGGCCAGCGGCGGACCCTTGCGAAGGGCGGCCAAAAACGCATCCCACACCTCATCGGGCACGCTGGCCACCACCTCTACGCTACCATCGGGCAGATTTCGCACATAGCCGCCAATGCCCAGCTCGCTGGCCACTTGCTGGGTGTAACGGCGAAACCAGACCCCTTGCACCCGCCCTTTGATCTTACATCTACAATTTTTCATACCGCTCCTTCACTTTTTCCATAATCTGCTCACCTTTGTCCAAGAAAAAGAAATGATCCCCATCCATTACCACAAGCTCGCTTTTGGGTATCAGTGAAGCGATCTTTTGGCCACACTCTAGCGGCGTGACCCTATCCTCCCTGCCCCAAAAGAGCAGCGCTTCTTTATCAAAGGAGGCGAAACGCTCGCTAAAGTCCTCGTCCACCACCCGCTTGAAAGTCTCATACATCGCCTCGCTCATCCCTTTGGCGTCTTTGGATACGAAGAGATTTTTAAGTTTTGCGCCGCCTAAGGGTTTGAGCGCTTTATAAAGCCAGATTTTGGTCCGCACGCTCCAGGGCTTGGCTACGGGTATGCCGGCACTGGAGAGCAGCACCAAAAGTTTTGGCTCTAAAAGGGTAGCCACCTTGCCGCCAAAAGAGTGGCCCACCACTATCTGGGGCCTTTTATCCAAACTTTGTAAAAAGAGCCGTACGATATTGGCATAGTCTTGGGTCGCAAGCACCGAGTCATTGGGACTTTTGCCAAATCCGGGCATATCCATATACAACGAGCACCACCCATCCATCGGCTTAAAAGCTCTTCTCATCACCTCTTTGCTGCTCCCCCATCCGTGCAAAAAAAGTAGGGCCGGCTCCCCTTTGCCTACCATTTCGTAGGAGATATCGTAGCCTCTACCCTCATACTCCACTCTTCTGATAGCCAAAAAATCACCTTTTTGCCAAAATTTTACCATCTTTTGTATCTATTTGTGCTAAAATAGTTTTACATCCAAAAACTAATGAAAAAGGATTAGACGATGAAAAAAAGTCTACTTTCTCTTGCTCTCATTGGAGCTTTGAGCCTCTCATACGCAGGCAACAACACGTTTGAGGTGGGCGCCCACGCAAATTTGGGATTTACCGACAACAAAAGCCCTTTAAAAGACAATTTCAAATCCTACGGCATACGAGCCAACTATCGGGTCTTAAAAAATATTTTGATAGGACTAGAGTATGACCGCGCCCAAGATCAGCGTTATAGAGGCACACCTTTTACAAGCGATCTGCAAAGCTATTTCCTCAACGCCGAGTATGAAGTAGGGGGGAACGAGAAGTATACGCCCTATGCTATCGCCGGTATCGGATATCAAGATATCGATCAAGAAATTCCTAATCGCTTTGAGAGCGGTATGATAGCTCAAATAGGCGCCGGATGGAAGTGGCATCTGCTCAAATTCCTCGATTTTTTCGTAGAGGGTAAATATATCCGAGATTTCAAAAACACAATGGACAATTTCGCCCTAAGCGCGGGATTGAGCATCCCTTTTGGCGGTACCACGGAACAACCCAAGCCTAAGCCAGCACCAGTAACCGATAGCGACGGCGACGGCGTACCCGATGTAAAAGATATGTGTCCAAATACACCAGCTGGCGTAGAGGTAGACGCCAAAGGGTGTCCGCTAGACAGCGATCACGATGGCGTACCCAACGGCTTAGATAGATGTCCAAACACGCCTCCAAACACAAAAGTGGACGCCAACGGATGTCCTATCGTAGTCGATAGCGATCACGACGGCGTACCCGATGATCTAGACAAATGTCCAGATACTCCAAGCGGCGTGGCGGTCGATCAACACGGATGTCCGATCATCATCAACCTCAACATCAACTTTGATTTTGATAGCGCAAAAGTAAAACCTCAGTACCTGCCCAAAATCAAAGAGGTAGTCGAGTTTCTTAAAGCAAATCCTGCCTACAAAGCCGAAATCCAAGGCCATACCGACAGCACGGGACCGGCTAGCTACAACAAAAAACTCTCCGAAAAACGGGCCAAAGCGGTCTATGACATTATGGTCCAAATGGGCATTGATCCCAGTCGTCTTAGCTACATCGGTTACGGCGAAGAGCATCCCATCGCTCCAAACACCACCCGTGAGGGACGGGCGAAAAATAGACGCGTCGAAGTCCACCTACTCTACTAAAAATTGCTTTATACCTTTGGCAGCCGCATACGCGCTGCTAAAGGCCCACTGAAAGTTATACCCTCCAAGCTCACCCGTTACATCCAATACCTCTCCGGCAAAAAAGAGTCCGGGCATTACGGCGCTTTGCATATCCTCTGCTATCTCTTGCAGCCGCACCCCGCCTTTTGTCACCTCCGCCCGCTCATAGCCAAAGGTACCCGCCGGAGCGAAAGGGTAACGGCAAAGCAGCCCCAGCCTCTTTTTCTCTTCCAAGCTCAGCTCGCCCACTTTTTTGTCCTCTATGCCGATACTTTTCAAAAAGGCTTTGACGAACCGCTTGGGAAGTGGCAGCTGGGTGGAGATGATTTTATGGGGTGAAAGTTTGGGAAGTCTTGGCAAAAAGGAGAGGATGATAGCCCCTCTCTCCCAATAGAGCGAGGCGTTGAGGATTGCCGGACCGCTGATCCCTTTGTGGGTGAAGAGTATATCATCCTCAAAGACTTTGCCGGCTACTTCCACTCTCGCTCGCATCGATATGCCTGCAAGCTGCTTAAACCAAAACTGCTCCTTTTGGACCGTCAGTCCCACTAGAGCCGGACGCAAAGGCGTGATGGTATGTCCAAAGCTTTTGGCTATCTCATAGCCAATACCCGAAGCGCCTATTTTTTTGTAACTGAGCCCTCCGCTGGCTATGAGCAGACTCTTAGCCAAAAATTCCCCTTTGGAGGTATACACCATAAAGCCCTTTTCAATCCTTTTTGCCCCCATCACCTCGCAGCCAAGCTCAATTTTAGGCCGGTGGGAAAGCAAGATATTTATAAGCTCACTTGAGGAGCGGGGACAAAAGTACTGCCCTTTTTTTCGGACTACCGGATGGCAGCCCGCTTTGGCCAAAAAATGCAAGAGCTTTGTGTTATCGTAGTTTTGTAAAACTTTTGCTACAAAGTCAGAATCGCCACAATGGTAATGGGATGGCGATATCTCTTTGTTGGTGACGTTGCACCTGCCCCCGCCGCTGATTTTGATCTTTTGGGCAGGCTTTGGGTTGTGCTCTAAAAGGAGTGCGTTTGGCAGATATCTGCTGGCAAAAAGGCCGGCCGCTCCGGCACCGATGATAAGGGTACCCCTCACTTCTTGGCCGAAATGGAGGAGATGTAGCGGTACTCTATGGGGATTTTCCTACTCTTTGGCAGATGTGTAGCCAGACGCTCCAAAACGCTTTGGAAATCATCAAAGAGATAGTTGGCCAAACTTCCGGGCACCGCATTGATCTCATTGAGATAGACTTTATCCTCGTGAATAAAAAAATCCATCCGAACCAAAGCGCCCAAAAACAAAGGATCGTAAATTTTGGCAAAAGAGTCCTTCATTTTCTCTTGTAGATCGCTCGGCAGATCCGCGCCGGCCACCTCATCTCTAGCAAAATCCATATACTTTTGTTCAAAATCGAGCAGACTCCCCTTTTGTACTTTCTCGATGCGAGAAAAACAAAACTCTTGTGTTTTGCATCCGGCTAGATTGTACTCATCGATCCCCTCAATAAAAGGCTCGATCAGCACCTCTTCATCAAACTCAAAAGCCACATCGAGCCCATAATCTAGCTCCTCTTTGTTTTTGGCCACGGCCAATCCTATGCTAGAGCCTAAACGCACGGGTTTTAAAATAACGGGAAATGCGAACCTAAGCTCCACGGGCTCTCCTCTACGAAGCAGCTGGTACGGCAGCACCGCACATCCTACCTCTTTGGCGTAGAGCTTGGTGAGCAGCTTGTTAAATCCCATCACCGAGGCTTCTACCCTTGGACCAATATAAGGGATTTGATAAAAATCGAGCAGCGCTGCGATATGCCCATCCTCTCCCTCAGCTCCATGGATGAGATTGAGCGCCATATCCATTTCCACTTTTTTGGAGCCCAGCAACCCTTTAAGATAAAAACCTCCTTTTTGTAGCTGGACTTTTGGCATCTTTTTATACTCGCCTTTGATAAACAGATCGGCTTTTAGAGCCCTTGGCTCTATCAAATACCACTCATGCTCCTCGTCCAAAAACAAAAACACACCCTCGATAAGCTCCTTTAAAGCGATAGCGCTCACGATACTTATCTCATGCTCAAAACTTCGCCCGCCAAAGAGTACCCCATATCTCATTGAGCCTCCTTGTCGCACTCAAGATACTGCGCAAGGGTCTCTTTGGCCATCTTTTTATGTTTTTCTTTGATACTCGTCGCAACCATCGCTATCGTAGAGACCAGTACCCCCAAATCATCGGTAAATCCCACAACAGGTGCTAAATCCGGAATGGCGTCTATAGGGGCGATGAAATATCCCAAAGCCCCTAGGATGAGCGCTTTAACATAAGGGGGCGTTTGTTCATCCTTTGCCACGTAATAGAGTATCAAAGCCTTTTCGATCACCTCGCAACCGGCCTTTTTGGCAAATTTTTTTACCTTATCCCAAAAACTACTCTCCGAATACTCCTCTTCAAACTTGACCAACTCTTGACTTTTCATATTCTCTCCTCTTTTAGATCTTTTGTATCTTCTTTAAAGCCTCTTTGACCAGTCCCGCCGTATCCGTCGCCTCGCATTGGGCGAGCGCCTTTTGGATCTGCTCTTTTTTAAATCCCAGACTCTCCAACGCTTGTATAGCTTGAGAGACCGCTTCGCTCGCCACATTCGAAGTTTGTAACTCAAACTCCCCAAGCTCCATCAAAATTCGCTGCGCGCTTTTTGGACCGATACCGGGCACCTTTTTTAGCTTCGCCACACTCTTTTGGCGCACAGCCTCCACAAACTCGGAGGGCTTGAAAGTCGAGCATATGGCCAAAGCCACCTTCGGCCCCACGCCGCTCAGGCGAATGAGGCGATCAAAAAGGCGTTTCTCCTCTTCGGTTACAAAGCCGTACAGACTCTCGCTATCCTCTCGCAAAATATGGGTGGTATGCAAAAAGATCGCACTTTTGTCCATGCTATCTAGCTGAGTGCTGGTATTGAGGGAGACAAAGACCTCATAGACCACCCCTTGTACCTCTAGATGCACTGCGGTGGGCTCTTTTTTGATAAGTACTCCTCGCAAGCCTACGATCAAAGGGGCTCCTTTTTGTGGCGATTGTAACCAATCTCCTCTTAATGTATAATTACGCCAATGTATGCCAAAAACAACCTAAAAAACGTGCTCCACGGCTTTTTCTTGGCCGTGGCGCTTACTATTGCCGAGCCCTCTACCACGCTGCCGCTCATTATCCACCACTTTAGCCAAAACGTGGCGATCGTGGGCGTCTTTACCTCGCTGCTTCGAGGCGGCGCCATCTTGGTACAGCTCTTTGCCGCCTTTTACGCCCAAAGCTTTCGCTATGTGATGCCCTATTTGCGTCTTGTCTTTTTGGCCAGATTTCTTAGCTGGCTTGGTATTGGGCTTGCCATCTATCTCTTTGGTCAAAACCATCCAACCCTCACCCTTTGGTTTATCGGCATTGGGCTTTTTT
>WGAT01000082.1 GCA_015494715.1 Campylobacterota bacterium | reverse complement strand
TTATTATATACCTACCTAAATTATAGCAAGTTTTAAGATTTTTTTGTCAAGTATAATGGGACAAGAGTTTATGCGCAAAGCGCATACCAAATGCATCTCCCTCTCAATCTATGGATTCTAGAGGGAGTATTCTTTGGTGGATGTTGATAAACAAGAGAGGCTCAGAGAGATTGAACAAAAGATGCGGCAGCTCGATCAAAGGATGAGAACGATACTTTCTCTTAAAATCCACGACTTCAAACATATCGCCGCCCTTTTGGCTCAGCAAACTCCCCAGCGCCGTATGGAGCTGCTCTCCCAACGGATTGAAAAAGCAGCACGCGGTTTTGAGCATGTAATTAGGATGAAGTTCTATAAAAAAGAGAGCCTTTTACCCAAACTTTTTCAAAGTTTTGACAATGCCATAGCAAAAGCGATCGAGGCCAAAGAGCATCGGCTCGCTCTCCTTGAGCAGCGTTTGCAAACGGCCCTTGAGTCTAAGAAACTGCCGCCGGCCTCGGCTCAAGTGATCAAAGAGCAAAAGCCCGTAGGTTTGGGGGAGGTCAAAGTGGGCGATCGAGTGCGTTTGCAAGATATGGATTGGGAAGTGGAGGTGGAAATTGTTAGCAAAAAACCGCTATAAGCTCTTTGTCTACGGCACGCTTAAAAGGGATCTTTGCAATCATCACTATTTACAAAAGGCCAAATATTTGGGCAAAGCTATCACCAAATCCTCTTTTCCCCTCATAGCTCCCAAAGGATGGTATCCTTATTTATTGGATGAGGAGGGCGAGGGCCATAGGGTGGAGGGGGAGCTCTATGAAGTGGACGAGAAGACTTTGGCCAACATAGATAGGCTAGAGGAGTACCCTTTGTACTATACGAGACGATATATAGCCGTAGAGGATCAAAAAGGCCAAATCCATCGGGCTTTAGCCTACTTTTTGAGCGAGCCGATAGAGTGGCGGGGGCAAAAGATTTTAAAAAAGTTTGAGCCCAAGAAGCATTGAGGCGAGTTTGGAAGCGGTCTGATCCGAAAACTCTTCTATGAATTTTTCAAAGGGATCTCTTTTTTTCCAGATAGGTTTTTTGACTTTGGCTAATCGTATCAGCTCTTTTTTAGCCTCGTAGATCGTCCCTATTTCATCGATAAGTCCCACCTTTTTCGCCTGTCTGGCCGTAAAGATATGAGCGTCGGCAAATTTATCCTTGTCCTTTATATCAAGACCTCTTGCCTTTGCCACATCGTGTACGAACATATCATATGTATCGTAGACAACTTTGGCCAACTCTTTTTTTTCATAATCTTTCCAAGGTCTAAAAGGTGTGCCCACCTCTTTGTATTTGCCGGCTTTGACTACTTGGGGCTCTACGCCCACTTTGTCCAACAGCCTTTTAAGATTGGGTGCTTCAAAAATAACGCCGATAGAGCCTACGGCGCTGCCCGGATTTGCGATGATCTTGCGGCTCCAGATACTAGCGTAATACGCTCCGCTTGCCAGCGTCCCGGCCGCATAGGTAAGAACGGGCTTTTTTTGATTAAGCCGCTTGATGGCCAAAGAGATCTCTAGCGAAGGGGCCACGGCGCCGCCGGGAGAGTCGACGATAAACAAAACCCCTTTGATGTTTTTAGCTTTGGCCTCTTGTATCTGTTTGAGCACCTTTTTGGCGCTTAGTATCGTACCGCTTAGCTCTATGCTCATCAGGTTTGGCGGGGCGAGGGAGGTTGTTTGCATGGAAACGAGGAGTACGAGGATGAGCAGAAGTAGAATAATGCCTTTAAAATATCGCTGTAAAAAGTCCAGGGTAGCCGTAATTGGCCAAAAGAAGCTTGCCGCATACTCTTTTATCCCCTTTTGTTGTGGCGGCTTTTGACTCTTTTGTTGCTCTTCAGGCATGATTGACTCCTTGAATATAGACTGCTTTTGGTTTTTGGGTGTGTAGGATCAGATGCAAATAGATATCTTTTGGCTCTTTGAGATCCTCTGGGATAGAGACGATTTGCAAATCTGCGGGCATGCCCTCCTCGATTATGCCACCTGCAAAACCCAAAGCTTCATATCCGCCTTTGGTGGAGCGTACGATCAGCTCTTTGGCAAAATCGGTAGCCTCTTTGTTCGGATGCAAAAACAAAGCGGCTTTGAGCTCTTCGTAGAGGTTGAGAGTATAGTTGGAGCTTAGCCCATCGGTGGCAAGAGTGTAGGGGATGGGAGCGATGCGATCAAGATCGAGCACTCCATTGCCAAGTAAGCGGTTGGATATGGGGCAGTGGACGATAGTGGATTGCATGGAAGCTACTTTGGTCAGCTCTTGCTCATTTGCCCAAACCATATGGACAAAAAGGGTTTGTACCTCCGCAAAAAGCTCCAAAAATTCCAGCGGATCGTTGACGGGTCTGGTCTGTCCGAGGAGTTTTTTGAAAAAACTGGCAAATTCTCCCGTACCGCTATCAAGCCACTCCCGCTCGGCCCGGCTCTCCATAAAATGGGTGCTAACTAGCGCATTTTCCCTTTTGGCTATCTCTACGGCTCTTTTGGCTAAGACATAGTGGACGGAGTAGGGGGAGTGGACGGCTACGGCGGCTTTGAAGCGATCACTCTCTCGTTTTTTGCAGCGGTGGAAACGCTCTAAAAAGCTGGCGTACATCACATCAGCAGCCGCCGGATTGGAGCCGATGATCTCGTTAAAAAGCTGGACTTTAAGGGGCGATTTGGCACACGCCTCGATATCCTCGCCGTAACTGCTTACCGCACCTATGGCGGTGGTGCCGCAAATAAGGAGGGTACGCAAGGCCTTTGTCATACACTTCTCGTCGCATCTGGGCAAAAGCTCCTCTCGATGCTCGATGACGCTATAGAGCCACGGGATGAAATCGCCGTAGCTCAGCGTCGCTTTGTTGGCGCTAAATTCAAGATGGAGGTGGGGGTTGGCAAATCCGGGCAGCACAAGAGCGCTTGGCTCTTCAAATAAAGCGGCATCGGGGAAGCGTCGCACCAACGCCTCTTTTGGACCCACGGCTTGGATGTGAGAGTCAAAAGCGACGGCGTGATTTGAGAGGATTTTATCCGGTGTGAGAATGAATTTGGGATGGAGGATTTGCATCCAACTCCTTTTAAAGCGAAAAGTTTGATATAATCATACCTTAAAATACACCAAAAGGGAAAAAGATGAAAGTAATGGTAATCCAAGGTCCAAATCTCAATATGCTAGGAATCCGCGAGCAGCAAATCTATGGTCCGATGAAGCTAGAAGACATCCATACGCAGATGAGGGCTTTTGCTCAAGCCAATGGAATGGAGATCGAGTTTTTCCAAAGCAATTTTGAAGGAGAGATAATCGATAAAATCCAAGAGTGTCTGGGGGATGCCGATGGCATTATCATCAACGCCGGAGCCTATACCCATACCTCCATTGCCATTCGTGACGCCATCGCCGCGGTGCAGCTGCCTACCATCGAAGTGCATTTGAGCAATGTCTATCGCCGTGAAGAGTTTCGACAAAAGAGTATGCTAGCACCCGTATGCGCCGGTGTGATTACCGGATTTGGTCCTTTTAGTTACCATTTGGCTATGGTGGCGATGCATCAGATTTTCCAAGAGATCCAAGCCTTGCAGGCTCAACAACAGCAACAACAACAAGCCTGATGAACGCTCTTTTCAAAGACGAAAACGCCGTCTACTACGAGTGCAAATTTAGCTGCGACAACGAGCTCTTTTTGTCTTTGAACGATGAGGGATACTTCATCACCGACCCCCGTTACACTACCGAGGCAAAGGAGAAAGTACAAGGGGCCGAGGTGGTGGAGGCCAAAGATATCAATAAAAAAGCCAGAGAGATTTTGCGCAAGAAGCGTGTCAAAAAGCTTTTTTATGATCCCAAGGAGTTTAGCTGTCAGGATTTGGAGGCTTTGCGCTCTAAACTGGACATAAAGTTTTTGCCAAAGCCAAATCTGTCGTGGCAGAAGCGCCTTATCAAAAGCGAGGAGGAAATTCGCTTAATACGCCGCTCAGTCCAGCTCAATGCCGAGGCGTTCGATCAATTCGCCGCCTTTGTGCGAGGGTGCGAGGGTTGGAGTGAGCGGCGGCTCCATTTTGAGTCGATTAGCTTTTTGAGCCGTAGAGGCGAGTATGAGCTTAGTTTCGATCCGATATTTGCCATCGACAAGAATGCCGCCAAACCCCACGCCTATCCGAGTGAGAAGCGATTGCACGAGGGGGCGTTGGTGCTTTTTGATGCGGGGATAAAGTATGAGCGCTACTGCTCCGATCGCACCCGTACCGCCTCTTTTGGGGGCGATTTTGATTTTGACAAAGAGCAAAAGTTTAAAAATCCAAAAGTACAAAGAGCGTACGATATCGTTAAAAAGGCGCAAGAGCGCGCTATAGAAGCGGCAAGAAGTGGTATGCGGGCCAAAGATTTGGATAAAATAGCTCGAGATATCATTGATGGGAGTGCGTTTGCGGGTTGTTTCGTCCACTCTTTGGGGCACGGCGTAGGACTCGATATCCACGAGATGCCTTTTATCAATTCCAAAAACGGGCAAATACTAAAAGATGGGATGGTTTTTACCATAGAACCCGGCATCTATGTGCCGGGAGAGTTTGGGATACGCATAGAAGATATGGTGGTGTTGCAAAATGGACGAGCCGAGGTGTTATAGGTGCGTAAAAAACTGAGCGATGATCTGGTCTTGTTTTTCTCAAACCTCTACCCCAAAAAGTTCGCTCAACAAGGGATGCCCCATCGGGCCTTTTTGGGCATTGGAGGCAATATCGGAGCGGTTAAAAGACGATTTGACAAAATTTTAGCCACCCTCGCTCATCACCCCAAGATCAACGTGCTGGCCACGGCCCCCATTTTGCGAAATCCCCCCTTTGGTTTTACAAACCAGCCCGATTTTTTCAATTCCGTTATCGCAGTGGAGACGAGCTACTCGCCTAGGGAGCTACTGCGGTTTTGTTTGTGGCTAGAAAAGCGTTACAAACGCCGTCGCCCTTTCAAAAACGCCCCAAGGACGCTGGATATTGACATTTTATCCTACGACGATATCTTTATGGATAAAAAAGAGTTGCAAATTCCCCATCCGCATTGGCACGAGAGAGAATCGGTTATAATTCCATTATGTTTTATAGATAGAGGGTAGTAGATGAGGTTTGTGACGATTACGAGTGGTAAAGGGGGCGTGGGGAAGAGTACGATCGCGGCCAATCTTGCTTATATACTCTCCATCTACGGCTATAAAGTGGCGCTTTTTGACGCGGATATTGGACTGGCCAACCAAGATATCATCCTCGATGTCAAACCAAAACATACCATTTTGGATGTGATGAAAGGCAATGTAAGCTTTGAGGAGTGCGTGATCAAGTTAAATAACAACTTCTTATTGATTCCGGGCGAGAGCGGAGAGGAGATTTTAGAGTTTGACAACAAGGAGCTTTTGCAAAAGTTTTACGAGGGGGTGGAAAAAATCAACGATTTGGATTTTTTGCTTATCGATACGGGAGCCGGAATAGGAGAGACGGTGCGCAGCTTCATCGACGCCTCTACCGATACGGTCATCGTCACGGCTCCCGACCCTTTGGCCATTATGGACGCCTACTCCATGATAAAATATACCTCCAAAATGAGAGAGGAGCTCTACCTTGTCGTCAATTTCGCCAACAACAAAAAAGAGGCTCAAACTATCTTTAACAAGCTGCAAAAAGTCGCTAAACAGCATATAAAAAATCCTGCCGAGCTGAAGTTTTTAGGGTATATGGAGGACTCCTCGATCGTGGAGGAATCCACGAGGGCAAGGAAACTCCTGGCCAAAGACTACGCCTCCTCCATACCCGCTTTGCAGCTGGGGGAGATAGCCAAGAAATTGACCAACTATTTGACTAAAGATGGAATACATATCAAAGAGACGCCAAACATCGCAGTCTTCTTTAAGCGACTGCTCCAGTAAAACAAGAGGTGATAAGCGTGAGAGAAAAAGTGGTAATGGCTATGAGCGGTGGGGTGGATAGCTCCTTTAGCGCCAAACTATTGCAAGATCAAGGCTTTGAGGTGGTGGGGGTCTACATGAAATTCCACCCAAACGAGGAGTACCACCAAAAAAATATCAAAAATATTCAAAAAGTGGCTAAACTCCTTGGTATCGAGTACCATATCCTTGATCGTAAGAGAAGTTTTGATGAAAAAGTCTATCAGCCTTTCGTACAAAGCTATATCGCAGGACTCACCCCAAATCCTTGCGCTCTTTGTAACAGAGTGATGAAATTTAGCGAGCTTATCGATTTTGCCGACAGGCTCGGTATCCAAAAGGTGGCTACGGGACACTATGCCAAGACCGACGGGCGTTTTATCTACGAGGGACGTGACAAGAGTAAAGACCAAAGCTACTTTTTGTTTAATCTCAAAAAAAATTTTTTGCCAAGAATCCTCTTTCCTCTTGGGGATTGGATCAAAGAGGATGTGAAGCGTGAGGCGATGCAGATCGAGCTGCTTCGATCCATCGCGGAGCAAAAAGAGAGCAGTGAGATCTGCTTCGTACAAAGCAGTTACATCGATGTACTCAAAGAGCATACCGAGGTCGAGATGCCCGGAGAGGTAGTGGATAAAAGAGGACGGGTCATCGGCGAGCACAAAGGCTACATGCACTACACCATCGGCAAGCGTAAAGGCTTTCGTGTCCATGGAGCCCACGAGCCCCACTATGTGCTCGATATCGTTCCCGAAAAAAACCGCATCGTCGTGGGCAAAAAAGAGGAGCTGGAAAAAAATCGCGTGGTACTCAGAGGCTTGAATATGTTTGTCGAGGACCAAGAGCTAGAATGTTCCATCAAGATCCGATACCGCACCCACAAAGTGCCTTGCAAAGTGAAAATTGACCACAATGTGGCGCAAGTGGAGCTGCTAGAGCCCGTCTACGGCGTGGCCAGAGGTCAAGCGGGCGTGCTGTATGAGGGCGAGCGGGTCTTGGGCGGCGGGTGGATCGTTTAAAAAAAGATTGAGGAGAGAATATGAGAGGATATAAAGTTTTTAGCGGTACGGCACATCCCAATTTTGCGGCGGAGATGGTCCAGTATCTGGGCGTTCCCCTTTCTCAAGCAACCGTGAGCCGCTTTAGCGACGGAGAGATCAACGTCCAGATACAAGAGTCGGTGCGGGGTCGAGATGTCTTTATCGTCCAGCCAACGGGCGCTCCGGCTAACGACAATCTTATGGAACTGCTGATTATGACCGACGCGCTTCGCCGCTCCAGTGCCGCTTCCATCACGGCGGTGGTGCCCTATTTTGGCTATGCCAGACAAGATAGAAAAGCCGCACCCAGAGTCCCCATCACGGCAAAACTCGTGGCCAATATGATGGAAAAGGCGGGGATTACTCGAGTGATCACCATGGATCTGCACGCCGGACAGATCCAGGGATTTTTCGATATTCCAGTGGACAATCTCTATGGCTCCATTATATTCAAAGAGTATGTCAAGAGTAAAAATTTACCAAATCCTGTGGTGGCAAGTCCCGATATCGGCGGAGTGGCAAGAGCGAGATATTTCGCCCAAAAACTAGGCTACGATATGGTGATTGTGGACAAGCGGCGCGAGAAAGCCAACGAGTCGGAGGTGATGAATATCATCGGCGACGTGGAGGGCAAGGATGTGATCATCGTTGATGATATGATCGATACCGCCGGTACCATCGTCAAGGCGGCGGCCGCACTTAAAGAGCGGGGGGCTACATCGGTGATGGCGTGCTGTACCCATCCAGTCCTGAGCGGCCCGGCATACGATCGGATAGAGCAAGGGGAGCTGGATGAGCTGGTAGTGACCAATACACTGCCGCTGAAAAAAGAGTCTAAAAAGATCAAGGTGCTCTCGGTGGCCAATCTCTTTGGCGAGGTGATCCGACGGGTCTATTACAACGAAAGCGTCAATAGCTTGTTTCAGTAGGATAAATGGAAAATATTAGAAACTTCTCCATCATCGCTCATATCGATCACGGCAAAAGTACCCTGGCCGATCGCCTCATTCAAGAGTGTGGGGCCATAGAGGATCGCAAGATGAGCGAGCAGGTGATGGATACGATGGATATCGAAAAGGAGCGGGGCATCACCATCAAAGCCCAAAGCGTGCGTCTAAGCTATAAAAAAGATGGCAAGGAGTATATCCTCAACCTCATCGATACGCCCGGACATGTGGACTTTAGCTACGAGGTGAGCAGAAGTCTAGCCTCCAGCGAAGGGGCGCTTTTGGTGGTAGATGCCAGCCAAGGGGTGGAGGCGCAAACCATCGCCAATGTGTACATTGCTTTGGAAAATGACTTAGAGCTCATCCCCGTTATCAACAAAATCGATCTCCCCGCCGCCGATCCGGATAGGGTCAAAGAGGATATTGAAAACACCATAGGGCTCGATTGCACCGACGCTATCGAAGTGAGCGCCAAGACGGGACAGGGGATCAAGGAGCTACTCGATGCCATCATCGAGCGCATCCCAGCACCCACGGGCAATCCAGAAGCGCCTACAAAAGCCCTCATTTACGATAGCTGGTTTGATAGCTATCTTGGAGCCCTCGCTCTTGTGCGGGTTTTTGACGGCGAGATCAAAAAGGGTCAAGAGGTACTCGTAATGGGTACGGGCAAGAAGCACGAGGTGCTCGATCTCATGTATCCCCATCCTCTGAGTCCCCAAAAAACCGACACCATCAAAACGGGCGAGATCGGAATCGTGGTAATGGGGCTCAAAAATATCGGTGACGTGCAAGTAGGCGATACCATCACCGATGCGGCCAATCCCACGCCCGAGCCCATCGAGGGCTTCGAGGAGGCCAAGCCTTTCGTCTTTGCGGGGCTCTATCCCATCGATACGGACAAGTTTGAGGATTTGCGAGAGGCTTTGGATAAACTCAAGCTCAACGACGCCTCCATCGTCTACGAACCTGAATCGAGTGCGGCGTTGGGATTTGGATTTCGCGTGGGATTTTTGGGTCTTTTACATATGGAGGTGGTCAAGGAGCGGCTAGAGCGTGAGTTTGGCCTCGACCTCATCGCCACGGCTCCCACGGTGACCTACAAGGTCAAAAAGAGCGACGGGAGTGAGATCGAGATCCAAAACCCAAGCGAACTCCCGCCTCCGCAAGAGATCGAAACTATCTACGAGCCCTATGTCAAAGCCACTATCATTACGCCCACGGAGTTTTTGGGCAATGTGCTGAGTCTGCTCAGTGAGAAGCGTGGCACTCAGCTGAGGATGGACTACATCACCGAAGAGCGGGTAATGCTAGAATACGAAATCCCTATGAACGAGATCGTGATGGACTTTTACGACAAGCTCAAGACCGTTACCAAAGGGTACGCCAGCTTCGATTATGAGCCAAGCGGCTACAAAGAAGGCGATCTGGTCAAGCTCGATGTGCGGGTGGCCGGCGAGGTCGTCGACGCTCTTTCTATCATCGTACCAAGAGAAAAGGCGCAGTATAAAGGCAGAGAGCTGGTCAAAAAGATGAAAGAGCTCGTCCCCAGACAGCTTTTTGAGGTGGCGATACAAGCGAGCATCGGCAACAAGATCATAGCCCGCGAGACCGTCAGCGCCATGCGCAAAAACGTCACGGCCAAATGTTACGGCGGGGATATCAGCCGAAAAAGGAAGCTGCTGGAGAAACAAAAGGCGGGGAAGAAGCGGATGAAATCGATCGGTAAGGTGCAGCTGCCCCAAGAGGCCTTTTTGAGCGTGCTTAAGATAGATTGATGCGTATACTGCTCGTAGCCCTCTTGCTCCTTTTGGCAGGATGCGGCTACCATAGCGTGGATCTGCCTCTATCTTCCAAACAAAAAAGCTGTCAAGGACTCCATATCCAAAATACAATGCCAGACCCTTGGCTTTTGGGGTATATCTACCGACATAAAAAGATCGTTGGTCAGATACGGCTCAAACAAGATATCGTGGGCTATCTTAAAACTCTTTTGCCTTGTACCCCTTTGGATATCGTCATCCAAGAGTTTGGAATGCGTTATATCCCCGATCTCAAAGGGCCAAATCTATGGGCCAGACTCATCCTCAAAGTTACAATCCGCCGTCCCAATCATCTTTGGATCAAAGACATTGTCGTGGTGCGAAAAGAGCGTATAGTGTGGGGGTACCAAAAGGCGTTGACGCACATAGCCAAACAGATGCTTCAAGAAGCGGCCAAAGAGATCAAAAGAGTGGCAAAAGAGTGAGGTGTCTTGTTTGTCAAAGGTGGAGCCAGAGCCATATTTGCAAAAGATGCCAAGAGACGCTTCTTCGCCCCACGCCTCAAAAACGCCACATCGTAGAGGATTTTTACGCGTACAGCTTTTATGGATACGAGGAGATAGAAGAGCTCCTTTTGACCAAGCATACTTATATCGGCTCGTTTATCTATCACATCTTGGCCAAAAACTCTTTTGGATTTTTTGCGAGGCACCTAGGCCTTGAAGCCTTTGTAATTCCTGTGGACGATCGGATCAAAAAGCACGGCTATGCTCATACTGCTATCTTGGCCAGAGCATTAAAGAGCAAGGGATTGCGACCGTGCTACAATACGCTATGGGCTCGCAACGAAGTGCACTATGCGGGCAAACCTTTGCGATACAGACTCTCCCATCCAAGAGGTCTGGAGTATCGAGGGCCCAAAGGCGATATCCTCATAGTCGATGATATCGTAACGACGGGTCTGACCCTCAAAGAAGCCTACTATGCCGCCAAAACCAAAGGCGCCTCGCCCATAGCCGCTTTGGTGCTGGCGGATGCGAGAAACTAAAAAAGGTTGTTTAAAAGACCTTTGATCTCTTTTGGCACTTTGTCTTTGAGCCGTTTTTGAAGCTCTTTTTTTGCCCTCTCTTTAAACAAGGATTTGGCGTCGATGGAGATTTTTGGAGCCTCTAGCGCTCCTTTGAGCTTGACGTACAGAGGTCTATGTTTGATATCGATACGAAGTTTGGCTTCTATATATTTTTTGGCCAGATCCACCAACGCTTTATGGGAGCTGATATGGGTAAATCGGCTTTTCATATCCAAATCGCTGAGAATCTGTTTGTCGTCGATACTGCTATTGAGCTCGGTGAGTTTGTAAATCTCTTTTGTGATATCGAAGTTGGCCATTTGTTGGAGCAAAAAACTCAGTTGATTTGGTAAAATTCGCCCATCATAGGCTCTTGCTATGAGCGCTCCTTTTTTGGTGGCGATGTTGTACTCTAGATCCGCATGCATCAAAGAGTCAAAGACCTCGGGATAATAGAGCATATGGGTAAGCTGAACCACTTCGATATTTTTAAGATGGGCTTGGAGTTTGTCGTTGAGCAGTTTGGCTTGAATCTTGCCTCCTAGTGTATCGGTATGGGCGGTAAGAAGAAAATCTTTATCTTTTTTTATCTCTCCATCAATCGCAAGGGCTCCGCGCATTTTTTGGTTGGTGATAAATCGTAATTTTGAAAGGTCTGGAATGTTCAGGAGATACTTAGCCCTCAAAGAGCCTTGATCGATACTATACAAGGCTTTATGGCTTGTTATTTGAGCTATGCTGGAGTCCACATCGATGTCGCTGGTTACGACTCCTTTGTGGATCAAACTCTTTTGGTCGGCCTTAAAAGTTATATCGGCCCCCTTGATATCGAAAATTTTTTGAATGGTGCGCGAGAAAGTGTGCCCGTTACGCAGATGGGTGAGGATGGAGCCTTGAAGATGTTTGGGGTTTAGGTTATCAAATTGGATGGTGGAGTCTATCAAACCATCGGCATAGCGGGGCTGAGCGAGCATATAGAGTATCTTTGCCAATTTCGCTTTGTGGATGGAGGCTTGCAAAGAGGCGGGTTTGAAGTTTTTCAGGAGCATTTTGTATGTGGAAGAGGAGTCTGCTATATGCGTCACGCCGTTCATATGCAGCGCTTTTTTATCTCCCGTGATCGTACCTTTGGCGTCGATTGGGCCTCGCAGACGCATCTTGGTCAAAGGTCTAAGAAGAGCGAGCTCTTTGACGACTAGATCATAGCGCATATGAGTGGAGAGTGATTTGGTATCGCTTTTGCCTTTGAGCAAAAAACGCAAAAGATTGGAGTTTATCCCGCCATTTACAAAGATATGGGATCCATCCATTTTGGCCAAGAGTGCGCCTTGAAGAGTTGTCTGGGGCAAATGGACCCCAAAGTTTTTTTTCATCAGCCCTCTATCGATCCGTACCCCTTTGAGGATAGCTTGGACTCTCCCTTTAAGATGCGAAAGCGCAAGATCTTCCATAGTAGCTTTGGCGTCTATCTTTCCCTTGGCAAATTTGGGGCGATTGGCCATATAGAGCAGATCCTCTACTCTTGCCCCTTTGACATTGGCAAAAAGGGAAGAGGCTTCAAACTCTTGGACTTTTAAATCATATTTCGTTTGGCTTTTGGCCAGATCGCTCTCTCCTCGTACCCCAAAATCTTTAAACTTTCCCAAAACTTTTCCCCAAGTATGCAAAGGGCCCTTGAGTTTTTGGCCGATCAAGGGTTCGAGCTCTTCGAGTCTAGCGATATGAATATCATAAGCGATATCCAAACTTTGATCCAAAAGACTCCATTGTCCCTTTGCTTGTATTTGCGAATCTTTTCCGATCAAGAGGGTAAGATCAAGGGGCATGAGGGAAAAATTTTGTAGCCGTACGGGTACGGGCAGCTTTTGGTTGAGCAAAGCCTCGATGCCCGGACGCAAAAGCTCATTTCCCGCTCGTGTAAAAAAGAGCCCCCCAACGCCGCCTAAGAGAATAATGAGCAGTATGAGGAGGCTAAGTAGTAGCTTTTTCATTTCTTTACTCCTAAGTTTTTGGTCATTATACCAATCCTTGCTAAAAAAGAGAAAATTTCAAGAAAAATAAGTCTTTTTGGCTCATATTTAATGATTAAGCTATTTTAATTTAAGGTTTGTTTAAGCTTTTTTGATATAAAATTTTGGCACTAAAACAAATCGAGTGACAAAAATCTAAAAGGAGGCGACAATGAATTTCCAACCACTTGGAAATAGAGTACTGGTAGAAAGAATCGACGAGCCCGAGAAAACGCCATCAGGCATCATCATCCCAGACAACGCAAAAGAAAAACCCCTAGAGGGCAATGTTTTAGCGATTGGTCCGGAGGTTGAGGAAGAAGGACATATCAAAGTAGGCGATAGAGTCGTTTTTGCCAAGTATAGCGGCACGGATATTACTCTTGATGGTAAAGAGTATTTGATTTTACAAACTGACGATATTCTTGGAATTTTGAAATAAGAGGAGGTGAAAAATGGCAGCAAAAGAGATTCATTTTAGCGATATCGCACGAGGCGAACTTTTTGAAGGCGTAAAAAAACTGGCAGACGCCGTCAAAGTGACAATGGGACCGCGAGGACGAAACGTTTTGATCCAAAAATCTTTTGGAAGTCCTAGCATCACAAAAGACGGCGTAAGTGTAGCCAAAGAGATCGAGCTTCCTCATGCGGTAGAAAATATGGGAGCGCAGCTTGTCAAAGAGGTGGCAAGTAAAACGGCAGACGAAGCGGGTGACGGTACAACTACGGCGACTGTTTTGGCATACAATATCTTCAAAGAGGGTCTAAGAAACATTACTGCCGGAGCCAATCCAATAGAAGTAAAACGGGGCATGGACAAAGCGGCCGAGGCAATCGTAGGAGAGCTTAAAAAGCTATCCAAAGAGGTAAAAGACAAAAAAGAGATCGCACAAGTTGCGACAATCTCGGCCAACAACGACCCAAGAATCGGTGAACTGATCGCCGAAGCGATGGAAAAAGTGGGTAAAGATGGCGTCATCACCGTAGAAGAGGGCAAATCGCTCCAAGACGAGCTTGAAGTAGTCGAGGGTATGCAGTTTGATAGAGGATACCTCAGTCCATACTTCGTCACAGACGCCGAGAAGATGGAAGCGGTACTTGAAAACGCCTACATTCTCTTGTATGACAAGAAGATCAGCAATATGAAAGATTTGTTGCCGATTCTTGAAAAAATCGTCCAAACAGGCAACAGACCGCTGCTCATCATCGCCGAGGATGTAGAGGGTGAAGCGCTGGCGACACTCGTAGTGAACAAATTGCGAGGAACTTTGAATGTCTGTGCCGTCAAAGCGCCCGGATTTGGCGATAGAAGAAAAGCGATGCTCGAAGATATCGCTATCCTCACAGGCGGTCAAGTGATTACCGAAGAGCTGGGACGAACACTCGAAAACGCAACTCTTGAAGACCTTGGACAAGCCGATCGTGTAGTCGTGGACAAAGAGAACACCACAATCGTCGGTGGTAAAGGGGACAAAGCCCTCGTAGAAGCAAGAATCAAAGAGATCAAAGCGTTGATCGAAAAGACAACCAGCGAATACGACAGAGAAAAACTCCAAGAGCGATTGGCTAAGCTTGCGGGCGGCGTAGCGGTGATTAAAGTCGGAGCTGCCACTGAGACAGAGATGAAAGAGAAAAAAGACAGAGTCGACGACGCCTTGGCCGCGACAAAAGCAGCCGTAGAAGAAGGTATCGTCATCGGTGGTGGTACTGCGCTCATTCGAGCGGCTAAGAGCGTGGAGCTGGGACTCGAAGGCGATGAAAAAATCGGAGCCGAGATTATCCTTAGAGCCATCAAAGCGCCACTCAAACAGATCGCTGAAAACGCTGGATTCGATGCTGGCGTAGTAGCCAACAAAGTAGAAGAAGCCGAGGATGAAAATATCGGATTCAACGCCGCGACTGGTGAATTTGTAAATATGTTCGAAGCTGGTATCGTAGACCCAGCTAAAGTCGAGCGAGTAGCGCTTCAAAACGCCGTATCGGTCGCTAGCTTGTTGCTCACAACTGAAGCGACTGTGAGCGAAATCAAAGAGGAAAAACCTGCAGCCCCTGCAATGCCAGATATGGGCGGCATGGGAGGAATGGGCGGTATGGGATTCTAATCCCGCCCCTACTCCAACTCCTCCTTGATATCTTCATACTTCAAAAACTCGTCACTATCCAATAAACCTATCAAAAATTTATCGATATCTTTTTTACTCAGCATATTGGCCAAAAGCATCTTGCCCGTATATTCGTTCTCCTTTATCTCCCAAAACATAATAAATCTAGGGTTTTGCTCCTTGAGCTTTCGATAGGCTACACCATATTTACTCTTTTTGGCCGGATTTTGCTCCAAGAAAAAGTGATCCTCGCTTCGCACGATTTTATAGAGCAATCGGCCGTCTTTGGTGATGATGGTCTGCAAGGCCGGGCGCTCTTTGTAGACGATCTCTCCTTTTTGGGCCCGTTTTTTGAGCTTGACGATACGGCTAGGATAGTCCGTAGCTACTAGATCCACGCCTCTTCGCACCGCTTCTATCGCTTCTAGCTCCTCGTCTATCGTCCAGGCTACTACGGGAAGTTCCAAAGAGTGGGCGAATCTATTGGCCTTGATAGTGGCGAGTGGATAGTATGGCAGCACGAAGTCGGCTCCAAGTTCCGCCGCCTCTTTGATCCGTCCTGGAGGCTTGCTGTAGACGAGACCGGTGGTGAGAGAGGGCATCAGCTCTTTGGTCTTTGTAATCACTTCGTCGTAAAAGCTAATCACCGCATACCAATCCTGCGCCTCCATCTGCCCTACCAGCTCCACCACTTTGGGCGTGAGTGCTGGCTCTTTGATCTCCAAAAACATCCCGGCCTTGCCCTGTACCGCTTCCATGGCCTCTTGGAGCGTGGGCACGGGCTCGGTGTCGGCTACGAGGATCTGCTTGATCTCTTCGAGGCTTAGATCCTCGGGCCGCTTGTCCACACCTGCCACCCGCAAAAAGTCTGGATCGTGCAGCAGTATCGGCTCCCCATCTTTAGAGCCTCTGATATCCACCTCGATGATGTCGGCTCGGCTTTTGAGGCCATGGCGGATACCCGCTATCGTATTTTCTGGAGCCTCCAATCCCCCACCTCTGTGGGCCACCACCCCAAAGGGCTTGGTGCGAAGCAGCTCATCTATTCGTACCATCGACACTCCTTTGCAAGATTTCCAATGCCCTACTCTGCTCTTTGGGGCCTAGCTTTCCATTTTTTACAAAAAGCACCTTGCCTCTCTTTACGATCATCACCACCTGGTCGTTGTCGGCCACTCCCCACTTTTTTACAAGCACTCTTTTTTTGTCTTTGACATAGATGGTATCTGGATAGCTCTTTTGCTTCTTTTTGAGGATGGCTTGGAGCAAAAAGTTTGGCAGCCAGGTAGCCTGCATGTTGACGATGGCGATGGAGCCATAGCGGCTTCGATCGAAGTGGGCCTTTTTGACCTTTTGGAAAAACTCCTCGTTGAGATCTTTCTTATCCGGATCTGAGTAGATCACCAAATAGGTCTTGGACGAGAGGATCCGGCTATCGAAAGACCTCCCATCCACGAGCCCGCCCTCTTTGCCTTCGAGCACAAGATGAGGCAACATCTCTCCTACCTTGGCTCCCCAGACCAAAAGTCCAAGAGCGAAAAAAAGAGTCAACTTTTTCATTTGAGATACTTTTTGCGAAGGGCTGGGTTGGTGAGGTTCTCGCCTCTAGCCATCATAGCGATGAAAGTCTCAAAATCCACACCCCCTTTTGGCCGCTTCTCGTAGGCTCCAAAGCCGTAGTTCATAGGTGTCTTGTCCCCAAGCTTGTACCACGCCTTTTGGGCCTTGATATAGCGGTGGGTATCGTCGGTATAGACCCAGAGCTTGAAATTTCTATCTTTTTGCTTGAGATACCACTTGGCCATACAGCCAGGATCGTCGAAGAAGTAGACCCTGCCATTTGGCATCACCGCTTGGGCCGTATGGATTTTGGTAATAAGCGGCATGGTGCACTCCACGCACTGCACCGCCCCTTTTGTAAACTCCACCGGTTTGCCGTTTTGGCTCTTTTTATAGACCTCGATACGCTCACACCCCACAAAGAGCAAAGTCACCAAAAAAAGTCCCAAAAGCTTTCTCATCCTCTACCTTTACCAAAAATTCGCCGTAAAGCCCCTTGATTTATCAATGGGGATATAAGGTGGCAAAAGAGTTGAGAGGAAGTTTGTCTTCCTTGAAACTCTTTTGGTATAATTTCTTAAGGTTGGGGCATCAACCTTTGGCATAGGGGAAGTAAGACCCGACCAT
>WGAT01000081.1 GCA_015494715.1 Campylobacterota bacterium | reverse complement strand
CTTCCTTGATCTGCAAGAGCGAAGCCATGGCATAGGGGCTAGAGCAATCCATTCTGATCTTGCCGTCATGATCGAGGGTCATAAAAGAAAAGGTATAGTCCACCCAGTCGTGGCGAATGACAAGATCTGGCAAATAGCGCTCCTTGATAGCCTTGTATACTCCAATTGCCGAGCCGCCCAGAGGGTCGGCCGCCAGCCTCATGCCAGAGCCGGCTATAGCCTCCATATCCACGATGGACTCCAGCGCTTCTACATATGGGGTGATGAAGTCATATTCTTGGGGCATCGGAGATTCTAGCACCTCTTCGTAAGAGAGTGCGTGGTAGTTTTTGGCCTGAAGTATTTCGTTGGCTCTTTTTTCGATGGTGGTTGTCACCTCCGTCGGAGCCGGTCCGCCGTTTGGGGGATTGTATTTGTAGCCGCCGTCTTCTGGCGGATTGTGGGAGGGAGTGAGGACGATCCCGTCACTCTTGGCTCCTTTTTTGTTGTACTCTAAAATTGCGAAGGAGACGAGGGGCGTGGGCGTTGGTTTGGTAGAGTGGAAGACTTGGACACCATTGGCGGCGAAGACTCTCAAAGCACTCATCTTGGCAGGAGTGGAGAGAGCGTGGGTGTCTATACCCATAAAAAGTGGTTCATCGCTTTTGTATTCGCTGATAGCTTGGGAGATGGCAAGGGCATGGGCTTCGTTGAAGCTCTTTTTCGCCGCGCTCCCTCGATGGCCGCTGGTGCCAAAGGAGATGGGGGCTAGATTTTTGTCCAGATAGAAATACTCGGCCACCAACTTGGCCGTATCTATGAGCTTCTCTTTAGGGACCGGTTTGCCTGCGAGTGGATGTGGCATAGTACTCCTTTATTGTGGAATAGAATTTGTCATACTCTTGCATCATTCGTCTGGCGCTAAAATGGGGCGAGATACTTTTGATCGCCTCTTTCATTCTCTCTATCCATCCATGTGGGATTCCTTCGTCGTCTCTATCGTAAAAGAGAGGTACGATCTCTTGCTCTAAAAGATCATAGAGTTGCGCCGCATCTTTGGCATCGTCGCTAGGATCGACGCCAAAAGCCCAGCCGTTTTTGCCGTTATACCCCTCTGGCCACCAGCCATCGAGGGTAGAGCAGTGCAGTACCCCGTTGATGGATGCTTTCATACCGCTCGTGCCACAAGCTTCCAGTGGCAGTTTTGGATTGTTGAGCCACAGATCACATCCCTTGACCATATATTTGGCCAACTCCTCTCCATAATCTTCCACAAAGGCGATTCGCCCTCGAAATCTTGGATCTTTAGCGGCGTTAAAGATACGCTGGATGATCTTTTTGCCGGGGATGTCGGCTGGGTGGGCCTTGCCGGCGAAGATGATCTGTACGGGATGATAGGGGTGATTGAGTATTTTTTCAAGGCGATTAAGATCGTGGAGGATGAGGTCTGGTCGTTTGTACTCGGTCATCCGTCTGGCAAACCCGATTGTAAAAACTTCGGGATCGAGCAGTGCCCCCTCGGCCAAAAGGACCACGGGATCGCCGCTGCCTTGAGCCCACTTTTTGCGAATTTTCTCTTGGATAAAGCTAAGCAGATGAATTTTATGCTTATAGTGGGTCTCCCAGATGAAGCGGTTGTCGAGTTCTTGGCTTTTGTACCATATGGCACGATCCTCTTGAAACTGGGGCCACTCGCTCCCTAATGTTTTGTCTAGCTCCTCTTCGAGTCTTCCAGAAATCCAAGTTTGTATATGCACTCCATTGGTAATGGCTTCTATTTTGCCGCCTGTTTCTTCCAAGAGCTTTTGCCACATCTGCGTGGCTACTTTTTGGTGTTTTTTGCTCACGGCGTTTTTGTGGTCGCAAAGTCTTAGAGCCAACGCCGTCATATTGAAGCCGCCGGAGGGATTTTGGGGGTCGATGCCAAAGGAGAGGAGGCTTTGCATATCGATACCCAGATCCTTGACAAAATCGGCGAAATAGTGGGAGACCATATCGAAGCTATAGACATCCGTGGCGGCAAGTAGGGGGGTGTGGGTGGTAAAGACGCTGGTTTGGCGTACCTTTTGTAGGGCGTTTTTAAAATCGTGACCTTTGTGGATAAAGTGACGAAGATGCTCAAAAAGGGCGAAGGCCGGGTGCCCTTCATTTAAATGAAGTATCGAAAAGTCGATCCCCAGCCGCTCCAGTACCGCATATCCTCCAATTCCTAAGACGATCTGCTGACGCAAGCGCTGATGGAGATCGGAGGTGTAGAGGCGATAGCTGATAGAGCGATCCCACGGATCGTTTTGTTCTATATCG
>WGAT01000080.1 GCA_015494715.1 Campylobacterota bacterium | reverse complement strand
TACAGATATCGCAATCGATACATCTGCCGGCAATGAACCATATCGCCGTCCCATCTTTGGCAAAAAAGAGCGCATCGGTAGGACAAAACTGCACACAATCACCGCAGTTGGTACACTGCTCATCGATCGCCTTGTTGGCCAAAAAGGAGTAATTTGTGGTGAGAGTGGTATTTGGAATCTGGGATATTTGGGATTTGAGGCTATTTTTAAGAAATATCTGTTTAGTCGGGACTCTATCGATGGCTTGGGTCTGAGCCTTGAGGCTCTCTTGGCCTAGCTGTTTGGCACTTTGAAAAAGCGCTTTGAAAAATCCTCGTCTATTCTCCTCAAAACTTGCCTCTTCAAGCTTTTTATCCAATCCCATCTCTTGAATAAATCGCTGGGCCTCCTCCATCCTCTTGCGAATAGAGGCCAAAGTTTTATCCTCGGGATTGAGCTCGCACCCTTCACAATGGCTCAAATCACAAGCAACTCTTTCTTTTCGCAGCAGCAAAGTAGCCAGATGCTCGCTATCCAAAGCGCTAAGACAAGGAATATCTTTTTTGCATGAGAGCACTACTTCGGGTTCATTTTGCTGGAGTATATATTCATTTGGATCGAAAAAGTCCAGACTCAAAGCCTCGGTCGGACACACCCCAAGACATACCCCACAATTGGTACATTGCCCAAAATCTACGCTCAGTTTGGAGCGATCGAAGAAAAGGGCCTCTTTGGGACAGATCTGCATACACTCTTGGCAGTCGTTATGGAAATAGTCCGTTCGTAAACATTTCAAAAGATTGAGCTCAAGCAGCTCTCCTTTTTGCTTATACTCTATCAAGGATATGCTCCTGCTTCAAAGTCTCGTACTCGCTCAATAAAAAGTCGTTGGTAAAGTCGCACAGATCTTTATACAAAGGGGTTTGTGCTTGCTTTTGCATCGCCACGAGATAGGGTACGACCCATAGCAGCAGATGCTCTTTGAGAAATTTTTGCGCCTGTTTGGTCTCACCCCTGTAAGCTAGATTTTGCATAAAGGCAAATTCAATACTAAGATGGTCGGGCGCTAGAATCTGGGTCTTGTTCATATCGAGCTCGTAGCCATTTTCAAAATAAAAAAACATAACCGGATTTTGCAGTCCAACCAAGATCTCTCCCGTGCTATCCACCACCAGTGACTCTACCGGCTGGGAGTTAATCACAAAAAGGGAATTAAAATCGATATTGAGCTCCTCTTCAATTTTGGCCACATCCTCTTGGAGCATATATTCTTTGGCCTCTTTGCCAATCGTCTCTAAAAGATCAGGATTGGACCTAAGATCTTCGATCTCCTTTTGGCCAAGCTCTTTTTCAAACATTCTTGATAAAAAGGCATAGACGAAAGCTCGTGCTTTATTATCCAATGGACTATCCTCTTATTTTAGTGTATTGGTATGTTAGTATAAGCTTAAAAACAAACATACAAATAGACTAATTCGCCCAAAAGGGCGAAAGAGTTTAGAGGCAGCCTTTGAAGAAGGACTTTTTGGGTGGAGGAGGCGCTTTGAACTCCTTGACATCGATGGTTTTGCCATCGCTCTCCAAAGTCCCAATGAGTGTCACTTCGTTTCGATTTGCACCCTTTTCGATAAGCTCGGCCACATTTACGCCGGCCGGCTTGACATAGTAGACTTTGCCCTCGTCATGCACATAGAGCACCATTTGGCGCTTCTCAGGCTCGCCGGGCAGCCAGTGTCTATAACACCCCTCGCTTCCGCAGTGATAGGATTCTAGCCGACAATCGGCAAAAAGGTCATTTTGGGCACACCATTTAGTAGTCAAAAATCCCTTTTTCTCAAACTCGCCACCGGCCATCAGCGCCGTAACGCCAAGAAGACTCAGTGCGATCAGTGTCAATTTTTTCATTTTTCAACCTCCGCTTTTTGTGTCTGCAGATAGGCTACGATATCGTTGATTGTTTTTTCATCCAAAAAGTTGAATGGCGGCATAGTAGACGTACGGTGGCCCTTTTTATCCACGCTGTACCAGCTAAAGTTTGGATGGGCGTTTCTATTATAGCCGGGTACTACCACCGCATTGGGATTTAGGATGGACTCTTTGATATAAGCGGCCGTAGCCTGACCGCCAATATTGCTCAGATCTGGCGCCATATAAAGGGGGGCGTTGTGAAAATCTCGGTTGTTGTGGCAGCTGGCACAGTTTGCCTCAAACTGCTTTTTGCCGTTGGCCACATCCCCTGTGACTTTCTCGGTTACCACTTTTTCTAGTGCTTTATTGCTGGCACCTGGCAACCGCACCGCCAACCAGCTAGAGAGTCTTTTGAGACCATCTCTTTGTAGCTCCTTACCATCCCATACCGCTACGGCGATAGCATATTCTCCCTTGACCGGCTTAGCATACTCGTCATCTAGAGGTCGGACAACCATACCGCCCCACATACCTTTTTTATTCACATAGTGCATATCGGTGCGGTAGTTGATGGAGTTGTCCTTAATTTCGGTCATACTACGAAAACCCTCGCTCACAAAGGCTCTTTGGTATGTTTTGAGGCCCTCTTTTTTCACCTCTTTTTCAAACTTTTTCAGCTCTTTACCAAAATAGTTGGTGTTGTGCGGATTGACCTGATGAGCAACATCGCCATATCCATTTGGCTCGTAAACGATATCATATGCTTTTCGCAAATAAATAGCCACAGGCCGTCCGTCGCTTCCCATTCCTATATACGGAAGTTTTTGGGGATCGCTGGCATCGGATGCAAATTGTACGGCATATCCGTCTGGATAGATATCGCTTTTGTAGCCACTAAAGATATCTTTACTTTTATCTGGCCATCGCATCAAGATGGCGATCTGCTTGCCATCGGTCAAGGCCGCCACCTCTATCACCTTGCCTTTGGCGTTTTTATTGATCTCATTGGCTTTTTTATCGTTCATATGAAGCGTCGTTTGAGGATAGACTTCCACCTTATAAAATTTGGCGTTTTTCTTAATGAGCTTCGTGCCACACTTTAAACCCTTAAGACTCTTTACTTTCACCGCATCGATAACGGTACCGGCCATAACCGCCGAAGCAGCCAGACTTAGGACTGCTGCAAATTGTACTACTCTTCTCATGCGTGCACCTTAAAATGGGATATTGAAGATGGTTTTGTATATTTACCGGCCACATATCGCTCATCAACCAATGGAAGCGGCTGCATACCTTTTTTCTTCGCCACATCCGCATAGTAGTTGTGATCGAGTCTGAACATATCTTTGTGCTGATAAGCGATCAAGATATCCATAAGCTCAGATTTGCCAGTTTTCTTTCTCTTCTCTCGCTCAGCCCTGATCGTTTTGATCGCATCATGTACCGCAGGCCCAAAGAGTTTTTCAAGCTCTTCCATAGGGATCCTATCGCTGCCTTCGATCACTTTGCCGTTTTCGTCAAATTTTGGCGGAGTATCTACCGGTGGGACATAGTACACATTTGGCTGCGTTCCATAGTCTGGTCGAAGCGGCAACGCCACTTTATATTTATGTACCAGCTTATGGACTTGGCTCTCCTCGTCATCCAAAAATCCAACGAAGCGGATCCGTCCTACACAGCTTTGAGCACAGGCTGGAGGAAGTCCTTGCTCAACCCGTGGAAAACAGAGGATACACTTTTCACTCTTGCTAATTTTTGGGTTGAAATAGATCTTTTTATATGGACATCCAGCGATACAGAACCGATACCCTTGGCATCGATCCAAGTCTACTAGTACTACCCCATCCTCTTCTCGCTTGAAAATCGCATCCCTTGGACACGCACTCAAACATCCCGGATTGGAGCAGTGGTTACAGATACGGGGCAGATAGAAAAAGTAGTTATCCATTGGGAAAGTACCCGTCCCTTCATCCTCATCCCAGTTTGGTCCCCATGTAGGAGACTGGTCTGGATGCCATCCGGCTTCTGGTTTGCCATCGATGAGATTTTGCTCGGCTAAAGAGTCGTAATTGTAATCCCAAGGCACTCCATAGTCCGCCTCAATGTTTGGAATGATACCGGGTTGTAAGTCGCCAGCGGCATCAAAACCGCCGCCTAGCTCCATCCAGTTTTTGGGATAGCCGCTCCCTGGATAGGTCTCTACGTTGTTCCAGTACATATACTCACGACCGTTTCTATTGGTCCACTGGGTTTTACAAGCGACCGTACAGGTTTGGCATCCGATACATTTGTTCAGATCCATTACCATCGCTAATTGTCTTTTAGACATTCCACTCTCCTCTTAGTATGTAAACTTCGTTGATTTTTCTATATCGACTGCGCCATCATACGCATACTGGTTACCATCCCAAAGACCGCCGAATTTGAGGTGTCCCCATCCATCGGCAAGCTCGAGTAGGTTAAGCGACATAGGTACACACTCGTTGTGCCCTTTGTTGAAAAGATACTGATATGGCTCCCAACCATGCTCCATAACCAGCGTATCAGGAGCTACGGAAGAGCTCACTTTGGCCATTGCGTAAAATTCTCCAAGCTCGTTGAAGATGCGGATGGTATCACCGTCTTTGATACCTTTCATCTCGGCGATCTTTCTATTGACCGCTACATATGGTACCCCTCTTTGCAATCTTTGCAAGGTTCGGCTGGTTTTCCAGTTGGAGTGGATAGACCATCTGGCGTGCGGAGTCATAAGCATAAACGGATTTTTCTTGTTTTGTGGCGCCAACGGCTTGAGTGCATAGTTGGTACCATTGACGAGCTTGAGATAGGTTGGATGGTCTACATAAAATGTCTGTCGACCGCTGAGTGTCTCAAACGGCTCAAATTTAAAGAGCGTAAATTCACCGGAGCTATATGGTCTGTCCGCATACAAAGGCGAGAGTTTGGCCGCTTTTTCGTTCAGCTGCAAAAATCCTCCGGCCGCGTACATCTTCTCCATGGTCCATGGCTGATACTGCTCACATTTTTCCAAAGCTGCCTCAACTGCCAATTTGTCCGTACCAAGATATGGTTCCATAGCAGCTTCGGACTCTTCGTCAGTATTGGTGTACTCTTTGTAGAAGTTGGCCAAATCTCTGTAGCCGGTTCTTGCATATTTTTTGCTATCGGGTACTTTGGCTTTTTCTTTGTTGCCGGGCTTGTTGGCGTACTCTTCGAGCTTTTTGGCCAAGAAAGCGAACATACTCCACTCGTCTTTCGCCTCGCCTACTGGCTTCATATTGGCGATAGGTTGCGCGAGGTTGGTAAATCTATGGTATCCAGGGCTTGTTCGCAAGTCATAGACTTCATAGTGTGATTTTGCCGGCAATAAAAGATCCGCGTACATCGCGGCTTCGCTCATACGATAGTCTACATAACAGAAGAATTTGGTCTTTTTCAAGAAAGCTTTTCTATATTCGCTTCCTTTGTTTCGTCTAAATTTGGAGTCTGCGACGATGATAGCCACTTCAGGCGTCCACCAAGGTTTGTAATAGAGCTCGTCCTCTTCTCTTGGCTTGCCGTCCTCTCCGTTTTTGAGCGCCTCTTCAACGATCTTGATGTACTCCTCTTTGCTCACTTTACCGCCGGTGGCTCGTTTGACATCCTCATCTTTGAAGTACTCTTTGAATGTCTTCATACCATCGCCAAAGACAAACTCACCTACAAATCCAGAACCAAATCGTGGTTTATATTTGCCTCCAAATCCACTAAGAGCTCCAAGGCCGCTGAGGCTAAATTCGTTTTCCGTGTTGAGGGAGCCGTATGGTCCAAGGCGACCTGTCAAACCGCAGATAGAGGCGATATTCCAAACATTGAGGATACCATTGTGGTATTTGTTGAGACTAAATCCGGTAGTGATCTCTACCACTTTTGGCAGTGCGATCTCTTTGGCAAGCATGCGTACGGTATCAGGATGCACGCCTGTGATCTCTTGAGTCTTTTCTGGTGGGAACTGCTCTACATTTTTCTTGAAAATTTCAAAGACAGTGGTCACTTTGACTTTGCTGCCGTCTTTGAGCGTCACTTCCCATGTACCCTCAAGCTCTGGATCGATATCAAGATCTCTAAGATCCAAAGTCTTCTCTTCGCTTCCTTCGGTTCCTGGCATCAAAGCGATTTTGCCAGTTTTTTTGTTCATCGTATAGAGCTGGCCTTCAAACTTCTCTTTTTCCTCTTCGTTTTTGGGCTCTTCAAGATCGCTTCTGCGAAGCAGTTTTTGATTGTCCGTGCGTACGAGGAATGGCAGGTCTGTATAGATCTTCATAAAGCCTGGTTTGTACCATTTGTTTTTGAGGATCTCATACATCACGCTCATGGCCAAGAACTGGTCGGTACCTGGCTTAATCGGGATCCAAAGATCAGCCGATTTGGCGCTTCCGTTAAACTCTGGAGTGATGACGATTACTTTTGCGCCGTTGTACTTTCCTTCCCATACAAAGTGAGCGTCAGGAATTCGTGAGACATTTGGGTTACCACCCCAAAATACCGCAGTATCGACTTGATACATAAAATCATAGGTACACCCGATGTTACCCTCACCATAGGCTACCGCACTACCGGTAAACATATCCCCTAGGTAAGAGGCCGGATAGATACGATAGGCTCCAAGCTGAGTAGAAAATCTTAGAACCGATCCACGGCGTCCCTCGGTCAACAAACCAGTACCGGCATGTACCATAATGCGTCCGGGTCCTTTTTTGGGATCGGTCATCGTATCGAAAATCTTTTGTGCCACAATCTCGGCCGCTTCATCCCAGCTGATGCGCTTCCATTTTCCCTCGCCTCTTTTTCCCACTCTTTTCATAGGATAGAGGATGCGGTCTTTTTCGTACATCACTTGGGAGTGCTGGATCCCTTTGTTACATCCACGAGGGTTGAAGTCTGGCACTTTTGGGTTGATTCTGGGGTATCTCGCACTTTGGTTCTCTCGTGTGACCACCCCGTTGTTACCCCACACTTCCCACGCACAGTTCCCTTGGCAGTTGACGCAGTGGTAGGCGTAGCCGTGCTCCTCTTTTTTCCCGTAGGTAAAACCAAACTCGTTTCGATACATCTGCTCGGTGTAGGTGGTGTTTGGGTAGTTGTGTTTGCCGTTTTCTACCTTCATCACCTCGGTTTTGGCAAAGAGGCTTCCACTGCTAGCCACGAGTGCCGCAGTCGCTCCAGAAATTTTAAGAAAATCTCGTCTTTGATTGTTGACTGTACTCATACGACCCACTCCTTATCGTCTAATAGGTAAATTCATATCGTTGCCCCACTCATCCCAGCTACCGCTATAAACTTTTGCGTTGGGATATCCAAGAAGCTTAAGTGCTGTAATAATATCAGAGCCTCGTCCTGTACCCACTTGGCAGTAAGCGTAGATAGTTTTGTCTTTGGTGATACCAAATTTTTTGAAAAGCTGCTCAAGCTCGGCTTTTGGACGAAAGCTTTTGTGTCGTTTGAAATCTGTGATCTTTTTCCATTCAATAAATTTAGAGGTAGGCACATGTCCACCGCGAGCCACATGGTCCATCTTTCGTTGACCGATGATCTCAATCATGCTTCGAGTATCAATAACTACAAATTTACTTTTATCACCATTTTTGAGTCTATCTTGAACCGCATGATAGACCTCTTCTTTGCCAGCTACCCAGCTAAGATCAATATTTTTTGGATCGATTTTATACTCTTTTGGAGTGATTTTGGCTTCATTCTCTGGACAAAGATAGGCGTAGTGTCCGTTGCCAAGATCTACTTTTTTGATACCTCGCTGAATAATGAGTTTTTTAGAAAGCTTTGCCATCTTCTTTTTTAATTCTTTATACTGCGCCTTGAGCTTTTTGTACTCCTCCATATCACCGGCTTTTTTTGCCTTTTTGTACGCTTTTTTGATTTTTCTAGCTTCCGCTTTGAGTTGATCATATTTTTTTTGATTTGGATCAAGGGCTTTAATAGCGTCTACCCCACCATCGAGTACATAAACTTTTTTGTGCCCATAGCTTTTGAAAAAGGCCAAGACACCAGTAGCGTTTGGTCCTCTCCAGTTGTCGTATGCGATAACCATCGTATCGTTATCGATCCCGTGCGCGCCGATATAGTGCTCAGCCTCTTTGGGACACTGCCACAATGGCGAGCAGTGCATTCTACCCATAATATCGGAGTGATGCAAATGGTGCGCGAACATATCCACAGAACCTCGGATATGACCGTTTTCAAAGGCCGTCTCGCTATCCCCATCGACAAACATCACACCGGGCTTGCCAATTAGCTTGTACGCCTCTTTCGCACTGATCGTCAACTGCTCTTTGGCCCAAGCGCCGCCCGCGATCAATGCCAAGACCACAATGGCCTGCAACAACCTCTTCATTATTTCTCCTTATGGATAAATTCATATGCGATTATGTGCCATTTTTCGGGCACTCCCGCATTCACACCCATTATATTTTCAATAGGTTAAAAGCAAACTTAAACCTTTTGGGATGATATTGCATTAACATCTTTTAAACCGGCAAAACGTTACATTCTTTCAACAAAAAAATTGATAATCAAATAATTTTATCCACCCTTGAAAAATTACTGATAGTAACGAGCCAAGAAAAATTTGTTACCATAAACCAAAAAGAGAGGATCAAAATGAGAAAAGAAGAAGCATTAGAACGATTAGAAAACCAGAGCTTGCCCTTAGAAGAGGTTAAAGCGATTTTCGAGGAGTTTCAAGAGGATATGGAAGTGGTAGGTATGGTAGCGATGAATCTGAGTCTTCGCACCAGCGTCTACGATAGGGAAAAGGAAAAAAGTCCTATCATGACGGAGCTTTTAGTGGCGCTGAGCGAAGTGCCCGATATGGGCAGCCGCTGGGCCGTAGCCAAAAATCCGCACACCCCCCAAGAAATTTTGGAAAAATTGGCGAAAGACAAGATCAATCTGGTGCGAGCCCTAGTGGCGACCAATCCAAACACTCCTACAAAGTATTTGGAAGAATTTATGCAAGATGAGAAGATCGTACGAGATGGCATCAGCGGCAACCCTAACGCCCCCACCAAAATCCTCGAAGAGCTGGCTAAGGACTCAGACAAGCTGGTACGCCTCCGGGTAGCCGAAAACCCTGCCACGCCCAAAGAGGTGCTAGAAGTTTTGGCCAACGATGTGGATAAAGATGTAAGCAAAGCGGCACAAATCAGGCTGGAGAAGATGGTATGAATCAAGGATTTGCACTGCTAGAGAAGCAGATTTTGGCCCTGCACTATAACGGCAGTTACGTCACCAACTTCGAGTTTGGCCAAATCGCCAAAAATATCGGTATCGAGCTCGATCTAGCCGATAGAGAAAAAATGCTAAAAAATCTACTCAAAAAGACGATCGAAGCTCATAAAGAAAACGAGCTCATCGCAGAGTTCGCCAAGCTGCTTAATTCTCGAATCCAAGACTACCAACGACTCGCCCAGCTCCACCCGGAAGCCAAAGAGATCATCGGCGAATATATCCAAAAAACTAGAAGCACCCTCATGCTACTCCAACAGCGTCTAAGGAGCAACCCATATGGATAAAAAGATTTTAGAGCAGCTCAAACAGATAAAATACCCCGGACTGGACAAAAATATCGTGGAGCTTCGCACCGTGGACAAAATCGAGCAAAAAGGCGATACGCTCCAAATCACCCTCGATATGGCCAACCAAGAGGCCTTTCCATTGATAGAGGGAGCCATCAAGGACCTGCTCAAAGACAAAAGTGTGGAAGTGCTGCTTAAAGCCCGTCCCAAAAAGGATATCCACTACGGCTCTACGGCCAGACCCAACAACCGAGCCCCCTACGCAAAAAACATCATCGCCGTCACCAGCGGCAAAGGGGGCGTGGGTAAAAGCACGGTGAGCACCAACCTCGCTATCGCTCTGGCCCAAAAGGGATACAAAGTAGGACTCCTCGACGCCGACGTCTATGGCCCCGATATCCCCAGGATGACAGGCGTGGAGCACGAAAAGCTTCGCTGGGGTGAGAATGACAAGATAATTCCTAGCCAAAACTTCGGTATCAAGATCATGAGCGTGGGTCTTACGACACCAAGCCCCGATACTCCGCTGGTGTGGCGAAGCAGTGTGGCGGTAAGCGCGCTGATCCAGTTTTTGGAGGACGTGGACTGGGGAGAGCTGGACTTCTTGGTCATCGATATGCCGCCGGGTACGGGCGACATTCAGCTCACCATGGCCCAAGAACTGCCCATTACGGCCGGTGTCCTCGTAACCACCCCTCAAATGGTGGCGGCAGACGATGTCAGCAGAGCCATCATGATGTTTAAAGATATCGGTGTGCCGATCGGGGGACTTATTGAGAATATGAGCTATTTCATCACTCCAGATACGGGTAAACGCTACGATATTTTTGGCAAAGACGGGGGAAAAGCGCTGGCAGTGCAGTACGATATCCCCTTTTTGGGACAAATCCCACTAGAGATGGATATCAGGGCTTTAAGCGACGAGGGGATGCCCCCCGTAGCTTTGGGGAAAGAGCGGCATAAGAGATACTACCAAGATATCGTAGCGAATCTCTTTGACGCCGTCTCTTTTACGGGAGTGCGTTCTTGATGACCGCTTCCATATCCTTTTGAGCTTTTTTAAGCTCAACTATCGCCTTTTTATCCTTGAGATTCAAAGTGGCGATCCAGTTGTAGATATTTGGGAAAACGATATGCATATGATCATCTCCCTTTTTTTGGTAGATCGCCAGCGTACAAGGAGCAAAAACTCCAGCTTCTGGTCTGATTCTAGCCACAGTATAGATCACTTTGAGCTTACAGAGCGAATAGGTATCGTAAAAGATAAAATCTTTGATTCCCGCTTCTTTCAGATCGTAGGCAAAATCGTTAAAATTTGCCATGACAAATCCTATAGGCTTAAGGCCGTCTTCGATCACCATCTCCACCTCATCTTTGGTATCAAGGGCCTCATCCGGATCGACCTCAAAGCTATATTTGCTCAATAGCGGCTCTTTCACTTTTTGAGGATGGTATGGCAGCTCCTCTTTTTGAGCTTTGGGCAAAGCTTTTTTAATCGTCGCTATATCCAAAGCCTCTTGCTCTTTAAGAAGCTTTTTGGGAGCTTTGGAGCCAAGTATTTTTGCTTTCGCCTTGGCGCTTAGCACTCCTACATACGTCTTGTGAGAACCCTTTTTCTTGTAAATTACTACGCTATAGGGTGCGAATATCCCGCTATCTGGGTCTTTGAGCACCATAGCCATAGCGATTTTTGGATAGTAGATCGTCATAAGATTGTAGATCGCAAAATCACTTTGCTTAAACTGCTTGAGAAAGGGGCCGTTCATATCCCGATTTTGCTGAATATTGTATCCGGCTTTATGAAAAGTCTCCTCTATTTTTTGCGGCGTTACCGAAGCGGCCGTTGAAAAGAGTATGATATCTTCGTTGGCCAACAAAGCCACCACTATACCCAGCCACAATAATATCTTTTTCATAACTCTCCTTTATGGTCGTATGTAGATCCACCCTTTGAGGCTTCGCTCCACCAACTCCACGATCCCGGCCGTGACGATCTCCACACCATCAATCAAATCACTCTTTTTGATTCCAAGGGTTCGCATCGTATTGGCACAAGCGACAAACTCCACATCATACGTCATCAAGCTTCGCACCCGCACGGCTATCTTTTTTTCCTTTTTCAAAAGCGTGCGGATCCCTTTGGAATAGCAGATGATAGCGATGCGCACATTTTCAGGGCCATAGAATTTCATCACATTGTTGGCGGAGCTGAGCACATGGTTGATCGATTCGTCGTCTCCGTGGGTGATAGGAAAGACGATCTTTCTAGGATTGTCGATGCTTGGCTTTGGCTCGGCAAACTCCGTATCCCCCACCAAAGAGACTACGATAGCCAAAATCCAGAGCAATTTTTTCATCGTATCACCTCACGCAGCATCATCAAAAAATCTTCCTTTTTCCACGCTCCGGGTATCTTTTTGAGCACCTTTTTTTGTGGAGAAATGAAGATAAAACTTGGAGTCAAACTCCAATCCAGCCCCAAAGGCAACTGCTCTTTTGTCACATCCACCTGTAAAAAAACAAAATGCTTATCAAGCATCTTTTGTACCTCAGGATCAGCCAGCGTGGTACGCTCCATCCATCGGCAGTAGTGGCACTGGGGCGAGGTCGCCTCCAGTAGTATGATCTTGTGCTCTTTTTTGGCTCTTTGCAACGCATTCTCAAAAATCTTTTGGTCAAACGCCCCAAAGAGCAGCAAAGGGAGCAAAATAAGCGCCAATATACGCATCACTATCCTTAAAAGAGGTAGTTGACCTCAAAACGATATTCGTTGTAGGATGGATCTCTTTTCTTCGTGCCATCCATCGCGATGGTGTCGTCGTCTCCGTTGACCACTCCTAGTCGAAACTTCACATACAGTCCCGGCATACTTTTGACTTTTTCCACAAGATCGAGGTGGATGACGTTGCTATCGGCTTGGACTCCCGGCTTTTTGTCGTCAAAATCTTGCACCGCATAGCGAAGCGAAGCTTTGAGTCCAGAGACGAGTCCCGCTTTATCCAGATTGACTACCCCTCTGAGCATCCATGTCTTGGTATTGGCATACCAGTTGTACTGAGCCATTGCTCTGGTAAAGCCACCCGTTGGAAATCCTCGCCACGGAGCGATGATATCCGCATCATCCGCCACTTCGGAATATCCAACTCTTGCCCACCAGATCTTATTTTTGGGCTTTAGATCGACTCTTGCCATCCAGATGGAGCTATCCACGCTATATGGATCGCTATATCCTACCCCCTTGCCTTTGAGATTGGCCACGGCGACCCCAAGCTTGCCGATATCATCGGCACCTCTGTCCATCTGCTTGATGTAGCGAGCTCCAGGAACTAATTTATAATCTCCCAGTGGTATGGCATAGTGGGCTTCGATACCCGCCAATGCCACTACATCGGGAACGGTGGTATAGTTGAGTTTCCATTTAAGGTGCGGTACCAAGCTCTTATTGGCTACTTCCGCTACGATGAGATGGTGATCTGGGTCTTTGCCCGCCGCTAAGAAATTTTGATAACTCAAAGCCTTGTTGACGGCACTATCATCGTTGTTGCCCCAGCTATCGCCACTTGCATCTTTGAAAGTGATCACATCGTGAAAGCTGGTGTGGTCACGAAGCTTTTGTTTGGTGAAATAGGCCAGCTTGATGGTAGTACCGGCGAAATATTTACTCGTCAGACTATACCCCTCGAAGGTGTTGGGGATCATTTTGGTATCGTTGCTTTTGGTCAGCATACTCTCAAAGATCTGGCGGCCAAGCTTGAGACTCGTTTTGGATCGCTTGTACTCCAAATAGGCCTGTCCTACCACGCTCATCCCAAAATGTCCGGTCTTTTTGACCTTGTCACGGCTAAAGGTGTCCTTACCCGCTTTGACATATTTGACCTCATCTGGATCCATATGCCATGGGTTTTGGGAGGTATACATGGCAATCGTCGCTCCAAGTCCGTTGAAATAAGCGGTCTTATACTCTAAGCTGCCGCCTACGCCTACGGCCCAATTGTCCTTAGTCTTGCCTGGATACTCCTTGTCCCAATCCCATTTAAAGGTGTTGATCCTAAGTCTTCCGTACCATACCCCTTTGGTAAACATCTCCTGTAAGGTATCGGCTTTGCCCGGAAGCACATTGTACTTTAACGTCATATTTCCTTTGAGGACACGCTTCTCCTTGGCCAAAGCCATTGTAGAGAGCACTGAAGTCACGCCCACCGCCGCTACGATACTCAATCCTATTCTTTTCATCTTCCTCTCCTTTAACATACGCCACCCTTTCGTGGACAGCCACACTCATAATCCAAAATCCGTACATTGGATTTAGAGGAAACATCGATTTTGCCACTCTTCTTGACATAGTTGGTCACTACGTCGTATACTGGCTCTATCTTGCTCTCGCGTAGATTCTTCCCGGCACTTTGCAAGTTTCCGCCCCACGCACTTACTACATAGGAGCGATTGGGATCGAGGGGTTTGCCGTTGATTTTGAGATTATGGATACGCTTGCCAGCCGGTGCGTTGACCTTGATATCGTAGCTCACACCCGTCAGCCGGCTCATATCCCCGCCTTGCTGATACAAGGGATTTGCGTTGAAGACGTTATCGGCGATATCTTCCAAAAGTGCAGCAATACGGGAGCCTTGCAGCTCAAAGGTATAGACCTCTGGATAGGTGATGGCCGTCATCTCATAAACATTGTCCACTAAAATATCGTCTCCTGGCAACAGCGTCGTTCCCCATCTGTATCCAGGAGTAAAGGCGATCTCGCAATCCATCTTATCCCTGATAGCCTCGCCGATCAACGCGTCAAAGGTAGAGTAAAAGGTATCCCGCTTATAGAGTGTCCCTTTGGTTTTGCCAATCACTTGACTCAGCTCTTTGTTATAGGGCCCATACCATCGATCCACCAGCTCTATCCCTTTTTTGTCCGCTAGGATCAGATCCGAAGCTACCGGGATCAGTTTGTAGCGAAAATCTTTGACTCTGCCTTTTTGGATATCAAGATCCAAGCGTCCTACGAATTTGCCGTGGCTGCCGGCGATGATGATCGTAGTGCCGTTGATGGTGATGGGTCGAGGTCCCGGATCGTGGGTGTGACCGCTGAGGATAAAATCGATTCCATGCACCTTTTGGGCAATCGCTTGATCTACGCTAAAGCCGTCGTGACTGAGCAAAATTACGCAGTCCACCTTTTTCTCTTTTCTAAGCTCATCTACATACCCTTGCAAGGTATCAAGACGCAGCCCAAAGCTCCACCCCTCGGTAAATCGTTTGGGGTTGGCCGTGGAGGTAAACGGAAAGGATTGCCCAACGATCCCGATCTTGGCTCCCCCTACCTCTTTGATAGTGTAGGGCTCAAAAACGGTCTCTTCAAAATTATCGCTAAAAGGATCGTTGTCCACTACGTTTTGGGAGATAAACTCGCCATTTAGCTTGCCAATAAGCTCTTGTACCCGCTCTTTGCCATAGGTAAACTCCCAGTGCCCGACCATCACATCCACGCCCAGATAGTTTTGGGCGTCAACGATCGCCTCGCCTCTGGTTTTAAGGGCTACGGCGGTCCCTTGCCACGTATCGCCGCTATCGAGTAAGAGTACGTTGTCCGCACCTCTATCTCTTCGCACCTCGTCGATGATGGTCTTCATATGGGCTACGCCGCCCATTTTGCCAAATTTCTTGGCCAGCTCTTCAAAATTGAGATAGGTATCGAAGTAGGCCTCGAGGGTATTTGGCTTGATCCCGTAAAACTCCAAAAAGGCCTCCCCGCATAAAAAGCCCGGCGTCCCCACCAGATTTTTGGCACTAATGAGGGTGGAGGGCTCTCGCCAGTACAACGGCTTGAGGTGGGCGTGCAGATCGCAAATATGCAAGATGCTCACCTTGCCTACCGGATCAAACTCCATAATGTCGTCAGCTTTGATCTCGTCGGCTCGTTTGGCGGCGTGCAGTCTCCCGCCGCTTGCACTCATCAAACCAAGGGCCGCGGCAATGTGTAAAAAATCACGTCTATCTATATTCATGGCCTACCTTTTCAGTCCGGGGATATGGATGGTCTGACCTTTGGCCATATTGGTTACATAGACCTCTAACGCCACCATTTGCGGACTGCCTAGGGGCAGTTTGGCCAAAAGGGCGTTTTTCATACACTGCTGGAAACGCTTTTGCAGCATAAACATCTTGCCCTTTGTCATCCGATACGCCGGCCAAGTAGCTGCCGATTTGACGTTGGGCGCTCCAAGATCGGGGAGTATTTGCATCCGAAGCCGTAGCCCCACAACCTCGGGAGCGTGACAGCTGTAGCACGATAATCCCCGCTTGCCACGGCGCAGTTCAAACATCTGCTTGCCAAGCTTGTAGGCCTTTTTCATATGCTCGTTGGCATTGACATCGATATTGATCTTCTCTCCGTTGGCCAAAGATTTGACATAGGCTTGCAGGGCGTCCATCTCCTCGGATTTGAGAGGATAGGGCTTTTTGCCTTGATCGTACATAAAGGCTTGAAGCATCTGATCGATGGCTACCACCATACCGATCTTGT
>WGAT01000079.1 GCA_015494715.1 Campylobacterota bacterium | reverse complement strand
TTCTCCCTCGCCTTTGGATCGAGATTGGCCGTCGGCTCGTCGAAGATCAAAGTCTTGGCCTCTTTGGCCAAAGCGATGGCGATGAGCAGCTTTTGCTTCATCCCGCCACTGAGCTTAAAAAAGGGCTTGCGCAAATGATCGGCGATATGCAGCTCCATAGCCTCCGCCTCCTCCTCGATACGCTCGGGCTTTATATGGCTGCTTTTGCTCACATATTCTATGAGTTCTCTTAGACTCAAGCGAATGGGCGGGGGCATCTGGGGGATGAAACCGATATGCTGGAGTACCGCCACCCTCTTTTGGATTGGATCGTACCCCTCTACCAAGATCTGGCCGCTATCGAGATGATAAAAGCCTAGGATCGAGCGCACCAGCGTCGTTTTGCCAGCCCCGTTTGGCCCCATCAGTGCGATCCTATCGCCATCATGGATCACAAGGCTCACATGATCGAGGACATTTACGTCCAAAAACCGCTTCACTGCCTCTTTGATCTCTATCATACCAGATTCTTCAGCCTAAACTCGAAACTATACGCATCCTCGTGGCACACGTCAAAGCATCTAGCGCACATAATGCAGTCCCCATCTTTGACGAACTCTTTGGTGATCCCTTTTTCCTTACGCTCTTCGTCGTATTTGGCTTTGAAGCGCTCGAGTACATGCTCTTCAGGACATGCGATGAAGCAGGCGGCGCAGTGGTCGCACTTTTCCATATCCCACTGGACTTTCATCGGACTCACCCACCCTACGAAGCTATAGGTAGTTCCGATGGGACAGACATATTTGCACCAAGCCCTTCTGGAGTAAAAAACCTCAAAAAGCAGTACGATAAGCACCCAAGCGATCGCCAGACTCCAGCCATAGACGATAAAGCGGCTAAAAATCCCCACGGGATTGATCACCTCGAAAACCATATATCCGTCAATCACCGCAGCGAGCAAAAAGATGGCCCAAAAAGCGTAGCGGACTCGTGGATTGTATTTGCGCTCTTTGATGATGCGTCTGTTGACGAGCTGCTGATGAAAATACTCCCCGATCTCGCTCAAGAGCCCATAAGGGCAGACCCAGCCGCAAAAGGCCTTGCCGCCGACCAAAAAGTAAAATCCCACGATCGTAGAGACCCCGATGATGATATTGGTGTGCACATGGTGCTCGGCCGCCAAAATCTCCAGTGAGACAAAAGGATCGATGAGATGAAAACCAAGAAGCCTCGAGCCCGTAAGTGTCCCCTCCAAAAACTGGATATCGATATGGTAGGACAAGAAAAAGGCGAGGTTGATCACGATGATGCTCAGCCATCGCCAAAAGCGCCAAGAGGGTCGGATCTTGCCCTCTTTGGTTCGGATATAAAGCGTTGAGAGAATAGGCGCGTTGACTATCTCTCTAACAGGTGCGTTATAGACATCCACATCCCCCTCCTTTGGTTACTGGGCCGCTTTGAGCTTCTGGGCAAATCCGGATATCTCCGTGGCCAACTGATCGAGCTGCTCGTCGCTAAGATGCTGTAACAATCCATACATCACGTAGTTTTTGCGTTTTCCGCTTTTGAAATCGTGCAGGGCTTGGAGGATATACTCTTTGCTCTTGCCCACGAGTGGTGGAGCGATCTGCGTCCCTTGGGCGTTGATTCCATGGCAAGAGGAGCAGGTCCTACGAAACAGTGGACTCACCTCGATGGCACTGAGGCGTCCCGCTTTTTCTTTGAGGACTTTGAGTTTCTTTTGGGCTTCGCTCTCCTCGCTCACTGCCGGCTTGGAGGGTTTGGGAGCTGGCGTAGCGGCGGCTTTGGGAGAGAGTTTGACCTCTTGTTTGGATTTGGCGATGATGTCATGGATCATCTGCAGTCTGTGCACCTCCATGTCCAGTCTGGCCATATAGAGTATCGCCCAAATAGTCAGGGCCGCTGCGATGAGTGCGATGATATGTCGAATCATTGGGTATCCTTTATCTGATTTTGCTTGAGAACCTTTTGCACCTTTTCGTTAAACTGGGCCACCTCGTCGGCTAGATGGCGCAGCTGCTCGTCGCTGAGCCGATCGACCAGCTGTTTCATCAGTACATTTTTACGTTTTCCCGTTTTGAAATCGATCAGCTGCTTGTAGATATAATCCCCACTTTTGCCCAGCAGTGAGGGGCCTATCACCCCGTTGGCATAGTCGTCGTGACAAGCGGAGCAGTAGACCAAAAAGTCGTGGCTGAGCTTGTTGACAAGCAGCGATATCTGTACCTTTTCATACGGGTTTTTGATATGGCGATAGGCCCCCAGTGCAGTGAAGCGAGCCTCATCTTTTACTTCGCTACTCTTTTTTGGCTGGTTGTAGGAGTAGTAAAACTCCCCCTTGTCTTTCGCTTTGGTTTGGGCAGCTTTTTGCTCTTTGATCGCCCCTTGGGTGATCTTGATCTTGGCGGCGGGCGCCTCGGCCGCCGTTTTTTTAGCTTCTTCTTTCTTTTCGCAGCCACCCAATACAAAAAGAGCGGCCAAAAGAGCGAGACTTACCGTAATTCTTTTCATTTTATGCCTTTTTGTAGACTTCTTCCCAGCTAGCCCGTGGGATGACCTTGAGCACATCGGTGGGACAAAGCTCCACACAGGCCCCACATCCCACACACTTTTGCCGAATTTCGGGCACGAAGCCACCCCCTTTGGCCACCATACCGATCGCTTCTTCCTTTTCGGGATAGGGACATAAATCGGCGCAGATGGTACAAGGTTTGCCCACGTAGCTTTCCACCTTTTTGAGCAGATCTATCTGGAGCTGACGCTTTTCACTAGGATTTGGGATGTCAAAAATCTTTTTGGCTCTGCGCTCTGCCGGAGTCAAAACTTTGGTATGCTCGAATATGAGATCTTTTTCACTAGGAGGTACCGGTTTGTTGTGCAGTGCCAAGCAGGCCTCTTCGTTGGCCACTACCGCCACACCCATATGGACTTTGTGTACATCCTCGGCCACCTCGTGCTCCAGCGCACCGCTGGGACAAGCCAAAATACAAGGCAGTGCTCTACACAAATAGCAGCCTCTGCGGTCTGGATCGATGTAGGCCGTGCCAAGGGCTGCTGGATTGTCGATATCTTCCAAAAGGATCGAGTCATACGGACACACCTGCAAACACTGCCCGCATTTGATACAAAGGGCCAAAAAGTGGTGCTCCTCCACAGCACCTGGCGGACGCAAGCGCACCTTTTCTCTTTCGAGCAGCACCTCACCCCCGGCGATCGTGCCTACCGCCGCAAGTCCCAAGACTCCCAGACCCGCAATCTGTTTGAGAAACTTTCGTCGTTTTTTCTCTTCGTTCATCAATCCTTTCAGCGTTCGGAGATCTCGCATTTCAAGGCGGGGAGGAGAACGCCTACTTCCTCCTTTCATTAGATTTTAGTATAATATGCGTGTGGAAGCAATACGCACGCAAAGAAACCGCCTTAAGCTCAAATCCTCCAAGATGGAGGCTATCAAAGCTATGAGTCTTACTTGCGCAAGACTCTATAACGAGGCTCTTTACAGCGTGCGTCAATACTACTTCCAAAACGGCGAGTATCTCAACTATGCCGCTAACTACCACAGAGTCA
>WGAT01000078.1 GCA_015494715.1 Campylobacterota bacterium | reverse complement strand
ATTTGATTTTTTTAAATGAGGGAGGAGATGATTTGATGCCTTGCTTTTTGTTTTTCCAAAAGAGCTTATAGGCTTTGTCTATTCTGTCGGTTATATCCTGAATGGCCTGCGACGGGACTTGTTTCCAATACACATACTTTGGAAGTTTTTTCAGTTTGGTGAGATGTTTTTGGAGTTGGAATTTATTTAGATGTTTGCCATAAAGTTTGTAGTAGCGTTTGTGCAACGCTATGCAGTGATTGTAGATAATTCCTGCAATATCGATAGTTTTGTCAATATGCTTCAATCTCTTTGTATGATAGAGCTTATATTTGTAGGTGCGTATTAGCACACTCTTTTGAGATACTCTTGCCATTTTTTCTTCTCTTTTTCTCGTTCGCTCGTTTGCTGATTCTCGATATATTGCTTGATTACCTCCAAAGGAGCGCCACCAACGGTAGCTACGAAGTAGCTGTTTGTCCAAAGAGTTGGGAGTTTGCTTTTAAGATGAGGAAACTCCTCTCTTAAAATTCTGCTGCTTCTGCCTTTGGCAAGTTTAACAAACCTGTTGATACCAAATTGCGGGTCTACTTCGCATAGGATATGGATATGGTCCTTATCTGTCTCCATTTCAATGATTTCTACATTGTATTCATTAGCAACTTCTTGCATTATCTCTTTGAGCCTTGTTTCTACATCGCCAATCAATACTTTTCTGCGATATTTAGGACACCAAACTATGTGATATTTGCAGGAATACACGATATTGTTGTTTGACTTAAACTTGTCTATACATTTCATATTTGTATTATAACAGAGTATAATACAAAAGAGTTTCAAGGAAGATGCACTTCCTCTCAACTCTTTTGTCGCCTTATATCCCCATTGATAAATCAAGGGGCTTTACGGCGGGCTAAAAGGGTAAAGGTAAGAGTATATTTTCAATGAAAGTTAAAACCTCTTACTTGGCTATCTCTATCGATCAAAGCCCAGCTTCTTTGATCTTTTGGGCCTGATAGTGGGCGATGAGAGGTTCGATCACCTGATCGAAGTCGCCCCCTTGCATGATCTCTTCGAGTTTGTACAGAGTCAATCCTATACGATGGTCGGTAATGCGGTTTTGGGGATAGTTGTAGGTACGAATTCGCTCGCTTCTATCCCCACTGCCCACCTGCTCTTTGCGATCTTTGGCCAAAGCTTCTTGCTGCTCTCGCATCCTTTTTTCAAAGATTCTGGCTTTGAGCACTTTCATCGCTTTCTCTTTGTTTTTATGCTGGGACTTTTCATCCTGCATGGCCACGACGATACCCGTGGGGATATGGGTGATACGCACGGCGCTGTCGGTGGTGTTGACGGACTGGCCACCGCAGCCGCTGGAGCGGTAGACGTCGATTTTGAGATCGTTTGGATTGACCTGTACATCCACATCGTCCACTTCGGGCATGATCGCTACCGTCACGGCGGAGGTGTGGATACGTCCTTGGGACTCGGTCTGAGGGACTCGCTGCACTCTGTGGGTGCCCGCTTCATATTTGAGGCGGCTGTAGACCCCTTGACCTTTGATCTTGGCGATGATCTCCTTGTAGCCCCCTGTATCGCTCTCGCTAGAGCTGACAATCTGCGTCTTCCAGCCTTTTTTCTCGGCGTATCGGGCGTAGGCCTTAAAAAGATTGGCCGCAAAGAGCGCCGCTTCCTCGCCGCCAGTTCCGGCTCGAATCTCTAAATAGATATCTTTTTCGTCGTTAGGGTCTTTTGGGACGAGCAAGAGCTTAATCTGCTCTTCGAGCTCTTTTTTTCTAGGTTCAAGCTCTGATAGCTCCTCTTTAGCCAATTCCCCTAGCTCCTCATCTTCGATTAAGCTCTTATTCTCTCGTATGGCTTGAATGAGATCAAAATACTCTTTGGCCTTTTGGACGATTGGCTCGATATCGGACTGCTCTTTGCTCAGCTGGGTCATCTTTTTGATATCACTGGTAATTTGAGGAGAGCTGAGGAGTCTGTTTATCTCTTCGTAGCGTTCGATAAAAGGGGCGAGTTTTTCTTTGAGCATGCGAGTCAAAGAGGCGCTTACGCAGCCTCTGTCATGGAGTTGACGAGTTTATGCAGCTTGGAGACTTTTCTAGCGGCGTTGTTTTTCTTGATAATCCCTTTGCTTACATACTCGTGGATCCGTTTGTTGGCCACTTTCAAAGCCTCTAGGGCGGCCGCTTTGTCGCCACTTTCTACCGCTTCTTTAACGGATTTGATGATGTTTTTCATTCGTGTTTTAAAATATCGGTTTCGTTCCGTTCTCTTTTTTGTCTGGCGAATTCGCTTGAGTGCGGATTTATGATTTGCCATGCCCTTTAATCCTTTTTAATGTATTTTAGGTTAGAATGGTACCCGAATTTTCTTTAAACAATCTTTAAATTTAGAAACTTTTAAGCTTTTGGAGTGCGAGGGATGAAACTTTTTGGAACGGATGGCGTACGGGGTAAAGCTGGCAAGAAACTCACGGCCGGGCTGAGTATGCGCTTAGCAATGGCTGCTGGGATCTATTTTCGCAAAAATAGCCTCACCAACAAAATCGTCGTGGGCAAAGATACGAGGCGAAGCGGCTATATGATAGAGAACGCACTTGTCAGTGGCCTCACGGCCGTGGGCTACAATGTGATCCAAGTAGGCCCTATGCCAACGCCGGCCATCGCCTTTTTGACCGAGGATATGCGCTGTGACGCTGGGATTATGATCAGTGCGTCGCACAATCCTTATTACGATAACGGGATCAAATTTTTTGACTACAAAGGGGATAAACTTCAAGAGGCGGATGAGGAGGCGATCGAAAAGATCTACTTTAACGAAGAGAAGATAGAGGAGAATCAGTGCACGGACAAGCGTATCGGCGCTTCTAAGCGGATTGACGACGTGATTGGCCGCTATATCGTCCATCTTAAAAACTCTTTTCCAAAAGATCTTACGCTCCACGGCTTTCGGATCGTTCTTGATACGGCTAACGGCGCGGGGTACAAAGTGGCTCCCACCGTTTTTGAGGAGCTTGGGGCCGAAGTGATCGTAATCAATAATAAACCAAACGGATTTAACATCAATGACAAATGCGGCGCAATCTATCCCCAAGAACTAGCTAGAACGGTACGCAAATACCGAGCCGATATCGGTTTTGCTTTTGACGGGGATGCGGATCGCCTTGTCGTAGTGGACGAAAAGGGGGAAATTGTTGATGGGGATAGGCTGCTTGGAGCCCTTGCGCTCTATCTAAAAACTTACGATCGTCTTGCCAAGAATGCGATAGTGGCCACGGTTATGAGCAATCAAGCTCTTGAGGATTTTTTGGCCGGCCACGGCATCGAGCTGGTGCGATGCGGCGTAGGGGATAAGTATGTGCTTGAGGAGATGAAAAAAAGGGGGCTCAATTTCGGAGGAGAGCAAAGCGGCCATATCATATTTGGCGATTACGCCAAAACGGGCGACGGGATTGCCAGCGCTTTGCAAATTGCCGCGATGATGCTACGCTCTGGCAAGCGGGCCAGTGCGGTTTTGGCTCCTTTTGATCCGTATCCTAGCCGTTTGGAAAGTATCGAGGTAAGCCGTAAAAAACCTTTGGAGCAGATAAAAGGGTATAAAAAGTGGCAAGAGGAACTCAAAAACAGAGGGCTTCGCTCTTTAATACGCTACTCTGGTACGGAAAATAAGCTTCGGATTTTGCTAGAAGGGCCTAAAAGGCGGGAAGTGGACAAGACGATGGAGGAGCTTATAGAGTTTTTTAAACAAGAGCTCGCATGAGGGGGTATGTGGCTTTTTTGTTGATGGCGTTGGGAATTTTTTTTATTGATCGAGCCATCAAGGAGCTCTTTTTACAAGGCTTTTTTTGGCAAAGCAGTTGTATTACATTAGGATATGTGCTCAATAAAGGGGTAGCCTTTAGTCTCTTTAGTTTTTTGGGTGAGTGGCTAAAATGGATATTGGTAACAGCGATCGCCGCCGTCTTTGGATATATGCTTCGCCAAGGTTGGATAGCCAAGCATCCGTTGGTTTTAGGGATGCTTTTTGGCGCTGCCCTTGGCAATTTGTACGATCGTTTCGTATATGGTGGGGTGATCGATTATGTCTATTGGCATTGTGGATTCGATTTTGCGGTCTTTAATTTTGCCGATGTTATGATCGATTTGGCTATTTTTTGGCTCATCTATTTACATTTTAAAAAAAATTGATATAATTTCATTGTTCGTTTGTTTGGTCGCGTAGCTCAGGGGTAGAGCACTACGTTGACATCGTAGTGGTCAGAGGTTCGAATCCTCTCGCGACCACCATAAAAGGTATGTTGGTCTATTGGCGCTTTGGTGCTCATATACGAACATACCAAAAAAAGGATCTTGTTGGAGCCCATTGCGATCAAAAAAGATGAAGAAATTATAGACCTCCAGACCGCACGAGCCAAAAATATCGATATCGAATCTTCCCCCAAAATCTATCCGGACAACTCCAAAGAAGCGCTTGAAGTACTCCGCCACTCCACTGCCCATCTTATGGCCCAAGCGATCAAAGAGCTCTACCCAGAGGCCAAATTTTTCGTAGGCCCCGTGGTGGACGAGGGATTTTACTACGATTTTCGAGTAGATCACAAAATTGGCCAAGAGGATCTAGAAAAGATCGAAAAAAAGATGGCCCAGATCGCCAATCAAAAGCTTCCCATTGAGCGCTACGAGATATCAAAAACCGAGGCGATAGAGAAGTTTAAAGAAGACGATTTGAAGCAAGAGGTGCTCAAATCGATCCCAAGCGAGCGGGTCTCAATCTATCGTCAAGGCGATTTTGAGGATCTGTGTCGAGGACCACACGTCCCAAATACGAAATATCTCAAAAACTTCAAGCTCACCCGTGTAGCCGGTGCCTATCTTGGCGGGGACGAGAGCCGTGAGATGCTCACTCGTATCTATGGTGTAGCTTTTGCGGACAAAAAGGCTTTAAAAGATTATCTACGAATGATTGAAGAGGCCAAAAAGCGAGACCACAGAAAACTTGGCAGTGAGCTGGAGCTTTTTATGTTTAGCGAGGAGGTGGGGGTGGGACTGCCGCTGTGGCTGCCAAAGGGTGCTCGCCTCAGAAGCAAGCTTGAGTCTTTGCTCTTTAGCGCCCACCGCAAGCGTGGCTATGAGCCCGTACGAGGGCCTGAGATCCTCAAAAGCGAGCTATGGAAAAGAAGCGGCCACTATCAAAATTACAAAGAGAATATGTACTTTACCCAGATCTGCGACGAGGGCAAAGAGGATTGCGTAGAGTATGGCATCAAGCCGATGAACTGCGTGGGCCATATCATCATCTACAAATCTAAAAAGCGAAGCTATCGAGAACTTCCTATCAAATATTTTGAGTACGGAGTAGTCCACCGCCATGAAAAAAGTGGCGTACTCCACGGCCTCTTTCGCGTGCGAGAATTTACCCAAGACGACGCCCATATCTTCTGCAAGCCCGAGCAGATCAAAGATATCGTGATCGAGGTGCTAGGCTTCGTAGACGAGATCATGCGTACATTTGATTTTTCTTATGAGATGGAGATCTCCACCAAGCCCAAAAAAGCGATCGGAAGCGACGAGATATGGGAAGTGGCTACAAAGGCTTTGCAAGAGGCGCTGGATGAAAACGGCCACAAATATGGTATAGACGAAGGAGGTGGCGCTTTTTACGGCCCTAAAATCGATATCAAAATCACCGACGCCATCGGCAGAAAGTGGCAGTGTGGTACGATCCAAGTGGATTTCAATCTGCCAGAGCGTTTCGAGCTTGAATTTACCGACAGCGACAATACGCCCAAACGCCCCGTGATGATCCATAGAGCCATTCTTGGTTCTTTTGAGCGATTTATTGGAATACTCATCGAGCACTATGCCGGTGAGTTCCCTTTTTTCATAGCTCCTACTCAAGTGATTTTCGTCCCCATCGCTTCTGATCATGTGGCCTATGCCAAAGAGCTGGCTGATACTTTAATGGAGTTTGGCGTCGATAGCGAGATCTACGATTCTCATGATAGCTTAAACAAGCGGATTAGAAACGCTGAGAAGCAAAAGGTGCCTATGGTGGCTATCATTGGTGATAAAGAGGTACAAGAGCGAAGCGTGGCTATACGGGATAGAAGAGAAAAGAGGCGGTATAGTTTAACCCAAGATCAATTTATATCTAAAATAAAGGAGAAATTAAGTGAGGTACGCTTTTGAGTAGGAAAAAGGATCAGGTGCTCCTCAATGAGCAAATACGGGTACCAGAAGTTCGATGTGTAGGAGATGACGGCACGCAGTATGGGATTATCAGCCGTGATGAGGCGCTGCGATTGGCGGAGCAAAGAGGGCTTGATTTAGTACTCATCGCCCCAAACGCCAATCCTCCCGTATGTAAGATTATGGATTACGGGAAATTTAAGTACCAGCAAGAGAAGAAACTCAAAGAGGCCAAGAAGAAACAGACCAAGATCGAGGTCAAAGAGATTAAATTCTCCGTCAAGATTGCCCAAAACGATATTGACTACAAAGTCAAGCATGCAAGGGAGTTTTTGGAAAAGGGCAAACATGTCAAATTCCGTGTGTTTTTGAGAGGTCGTGAGATGGCCCATCCAGAAGCGGGCGTAGAGGTGCTCAATAAGATTATTCCGCTCATCGAGGATGTGGGCGTGGTGGAGAAAAAGCCCCATCAAGAAGGGCGTTATATCAATATGCTCGTCGTTCCTAAAAAAGAGGATAAGAAGTAGCCACTTCTAACCTCCTCTTTTAACCTCGCTCTTATAATCTTACGCTATAATCACATTCCCAAATTCTAACAAGGAGCCAGCATGCCAAAGATGAAGACACATCGTGGCGCCGCAAAACGCTTTAAAAAGACAAAAAACAAAATTAAGCGTGGCGCAGCATATAGAAGTCACATTTTGACGAAAAAATCGCAAAAGAGAAAACGACATCTACGAGCGCCGCACTATGTGAGCAAAGTAGACGAAGTTCGCGTTATTGAGTTGATCGCCACTTACTAAGTAGTATCGACTCCACCCGCACGGGTCAAGTCCGCACAAAGCGGCACCTACAAAATAACAAAGGTAAAGGGAGAATAGATGAGAGTAAAAACTGGAGTTGTTAGAAGAAGACGACATAAAAAGATTTTAAAGCAGGCAAGAGGATTTTACAGCGGTCGAAGAAAGCATTTTAGAAAAGCAAAAGAGCAGCTTGAGAGAAGTTTGGTCTATGCGTATCGGGATAGAAAACAGAAAAAAAGAGATTTTAGAAAACTCTGGATTACCCGAATCAATGCGGCATGTCGGCTCAATGATATGAGCTACTCTAGATTTATGCACGGACTCAAATTGGCGGGTATAGAGTTAGATAGAAAAATTCTTGCCGATATGGCGATGAACGAGCCTGAACACTTCTCCAAAATCGTAGAAAAAGCAAAAGCGGCGCTTTAAAGCCGCCGCTTTTATCCACCTACCATCTTACTTATCGGTCTATTTTATATTTACGGAAAATATGGATCGTATGCTTTCTGCTTTGGCTATCCTCTACGCTGTACTCTATATTTTGTTCCAGATCTAAATGGCTAGCTTGCGTTATTGCGTCGTTGATATTGTTTTGGCTGTGGCAGTCATTGACATCATCGTAAAACCAGCTTGGACAGGTTGAGCGAATAAAATCGGGATCGCAAGGTCCATCTCCATACCATTCCATATACTTTTGTATCTCATCGGGGCGATCTTGATAAAGAGTTTTGGGAGCGAGCGGTTTGTAGTATTCAACACAGTCAATAGATCGTCCATCAAAAGTCCCTTGGATATGGACAGCGCCGGCTTTATAGTTAAACTCCAGTAGGCCGTTTGCCCGCTTGCCGTCATAGGAGAGATTAAGCCTTTCTGTGCGTTGCAGATCGCTAACTTCTAAAGAGGCTACTTTAAGACCCCATCGATTTTGTGCATCGATCTTGCAATCGTAGGTAATAAGACCCCTATACCAAGAGTTGGCTTTGTAATATAGCCCCATGCCGTGGTACTGCTGGCTTTGTTCGTCCGAACATGTCACTTTTGGCCAAGCAGAATTTTGTGCCGAGGACTCAGAGGCGCCGCTTTGATCTTGTGGATTATGTATTAAATCTTGGGAGGAGGTGGGATTTTCCCAGCTAAAAGAAACGCTATTGCCAAGGATGGATATCTCGATACCGCTCAGAGGATCGGGTACCCCATCGCCGTTTTCATCCAGATAATCGAAATTATGGTTTTGGTCTGCACCCATCAGTTTGTACACGCCCATGGAGTTCTTATCCACATAGACCCAAGAAAAGGCGTTGGTGTGGAAGAGCTGTTGGTCTTGTGGAAAATTGATAAAGATAAAGTATCCTGTAGGGGCAGAGGGGAGATCGGATGGCAAAGAGGAGAGCGGTAGCCATCCAAAGACATCGCTTTGGGTAGGCGTTTTGCCCATAAGTCGAAAAGCTTGCCCACCGGCCGTATCGATATAGAGCCAATCGTTTGGCGCGATCGTGCCGTCGTGATTGAAATCGTACATATAAAATTTACCATTGAGGGCAAAATTATGTTGTTGTAAGAAAGCTTTGAGATTGTCGACATAAGAGGGCGGAGCCGTTACGGCGGCAAGGGCTACGGAAATAGAGAGGGACAAAGAGGCAAAAAGCCTTGAGGTTCTCATATTCGACTCCTGAAAAAAATTTCTTCTATTATAGAGCTTTTTGCGTAAATGATTCGTTAGCTTGCCTCTTTGCCGGTTTGAGCGCTCTTTAGGATCTGTTTTGCTGTTCTTTACATCTTTTTGCCGCTGCATAGATGCGATGTAAAAAGGCTTCCATACCCTGAAGTCTTGTGGGGCTTAGTATCTTGTCAAAACCAAGTTCATACAATTTTTTTGGATCAAAGGAGAGGATCTCCTCTGGGGTGCGGTCGTTGAAGATTTTGAGCATCAGCGGAATCATTCCTTTGGCTAGTTCCGAAGAGCCTTCGACACTAAAGTGGACTTTGCCATCTTTGCACTCCTCTATCATCCATGCATCGCTTGCGCATCCATGGATTTTGGTAGTGTCGTTTTTAAGCTCGGGAGGCAATCGCATATCATTTTGTTGCCCCATCTCCAAAATATATTCCACAATAGCGTTTGGTTCGCCCAGAAGTTCAAAATCCTCTTTTATCTGCTGGAGTGTCTCTTCCATCGTCATAGCGGCTCCTTGATGATTTTGGTTAATATAACTTAAATCAGATAAAATTACTCTTAATTGATTTGCTTTGAGGAGTTGGGTACAATATAAACAAAAAGGAGTCGATATGCCCCACCATAATAAACGTAAAGAGAAACTCGAGCAGCTTAAAGAGGCTATCAAAAATAGTCCCCATTTGACGGAAGAGGAGAAATCCAACGCTTTGGCCCATATTGAGGAGTGGTATTTAGAAGATCAAGCCGATAAATATTTTTGGGATATGGTCAAAGCCAAGCTGTTGGATATCAGCGCTAAAATCGAGCCAATTTTAGCGGAGTTAGGACTGCTCTAAGGAAGCCGTACTCTAACCCCTTTGAGTTTACCGGCTACGAGATAGTATGTTGGGCTTTTTTTAAGGATTGTTACAAAGCGTTTTTTTGTACTATTGCCCTCCTTGGCAATTACATAGGCTTTTTTGTTGTCAAAATGGATGGCTTGTGCGGGAAGCTTATAGATGGTACGAGGAGCGAAGAGAAGTTTGGCTTCTACCCGATCTTTTTTGATGTTGATAGGTGTGCTGTAATAGGTCGTGGGCGTGCTTTGTATCAAAGGCAGTTTGGTGCCGTTGAGTTCAAGGGCGATGGGATGAGAGCCTTGTGGAACTTTAACCACTAAGAGACGGGAGGGTTTGGCTAAAAGGTGTAAAGTGTCGGTTTTGCTGTCTTTGAGAGGGTTAGGAATATTTTGCACTTTGGCCAATACTTTAGTCTTGATGGTGAGGTTAAGCTCTTGTGGCGTGATCCAGTGAGGTTTTTTATTTAGTTTGACCACCCCTGTGGCAATGGCGATGAGTACCAGCAAAGCTATGAGATATTTTGTCAAATCTTTCATACGGATATTATATGAAAATTTTGATCGTTAGCGGAGCGGGGCTCAGCGCTCCTAGCGGCGTACCCACCTTTAGAAATGGATTGTGGGAAAAGTACAAAATTGAGGAGGTAGCGACTCATGAGGCGTGGCTCAAAGACCCTAAAAGGGTGATAGAGTTTTTTGACCAAAGACGCCAAGAGCTGGCCAAATACCAGCCAAACGAGGCACACCGATTTTTGGCTAAACTTCCAAACAGCGTACACCTAACCCAGAATGTGGACGATCTGTGCGAAAGGGCGGGCGAGGCGCCCATGCATCTGCATGGGCGTCTTCGCTGGGTACGATGTGAGGAGTGTGGCCAGAGGTGGGATGTGGGTTACGCCCCTCAGCCAAAGAGCTGCCCACAGTGTGGCGGCGGCGGCGTAGTGCGTCCGGATGTGGTGCTTTTTGGGGAGATGGCACCAAACTATCGCTATCTCTACACCACCAAAGCCGATATATTCATAGCCATCGGCACCAGCGGGCGGGTGATAGATATCGCCGATTTGGCCAAAAACTTTTCTTGCTCGATCCTCGTCAATCCCAAGCGGGAAAAGAGGGTGACGATGTTTGGGGAGTTTGAGGAGTATATCGACCAATACTTTACCAACTTTGTCCAAAAGAGTGCCGACGAGGCGGTAGAGGATATACAAAAACTTCTTAAGGAAATGTGATGGATATGCAAAGGGCATTGCGTCAGCAGCAAAACGAGATAGACGAGCATCATATCTACAAGCGCTTGGCGCAGCTTGAAAAGGATGAGCACAACAAGAAGATTTTAAGTGATATTGCCGAGGATGAACTGCACCACTATAAATTTTGGGTCAAAATAACTAAAAAAGAGCTCGCTCCTCGCAAGTGGCGGGTGTGGTACTACACGACGATGGCTAAAATTTTTGGTTTGAGTTTTGCTTTGAAATTGATGGAGCGTGGTGAAGAGGGGGCTGAGGAGTTTTATAAAAGGATTGCCAAAGAGATGCCTGAGGCCAAAAGTATCTACGAAGATGAGGTTCGGCATGAAAAGATGCTTTTGAACATGCTCAAAGATGAAAAGCTAGAATATGCCGGAGCTGTAGTGCTTGGGATGAACGACGCACTCGTAGAGCTAACGGGGACTCTGACCGGAGTGGCGCTGGCATTCAACAACGCCAAGTATGTGGGGATCACCGGGGTGATTATGGGAATAGCCGCCTCTTTGTCGATGGCGGGAAGCGCCTATTTGGAGGCTAGAGAGAATGCCGATAAGGGAATAAATCCCAAAAAGTACGCCTTTTACACGGGGTTTTCCTATATTTTGACCACCATTTTGGTAGTGCTACCCTTTTTCTTGCTCGATAGTGCCAAGATGGCGCTCGTGGCGATGTTTGGGACTGCCGCTTTTGTGATCGTAGTCTACAACTACTATATAGCCGTAGCCAGAGACGAGGATTTTGGCAAGAGAGTCGGGGAGATGTTTGCCATTACCTTTGGCGTATCGTTGATAAGTTTTGTCATAGGCTATTTTGTCAACAAATATTTTGGCATAGAGATTTGACGCCGCTCAAAGTTTATCGATCTTTTTTAGGGTAAGATAGGCAAAAAAGGAGAAGAATGCGCAGGCTCTCTTATTTTCTCTCTCAGCCTCATCAGCCCTTTTTTTTGATGGGGATGCTCAACGCTTTGCTCTTTATGCTCCTCTTCATTCTTGCCTTTAGAGGACTTATCGGAGTAGATGCAAAGTTTTTGCATGCCTACTCCATGATATTTTTGGTTTTTACCAACTTCTTTTTTGGCTTTTTGTACACCACTTTTCCCAGATTTTCAGGTACCGCTCCCATCGAGCCCAAAAAGTATCTGACCACAGCGCTATTGCAGCTTTTGGCCACACTCGTCTTTTTGGCCGGTATATGGCAGCAGATTTTGTGGTACGGGGCCGCTTTGTTCGTAGCTGGGGCGTTTGCCTTGACTTTACGAGAGTTTTATCGGATCTATCAGGCCTGTACACTACCCAAAAAGGATCAATACTGGCTCATCGTTGGTCTTGGGATCGGGGCGATGGCCAACATTTTGTTTGCTCTGGCTCTTGTGCCATGCCAATGCAAGTCCAATATCTTTTTCCAAACGGCGGTCGATTTTGGTATCTATCTCTATCTTATTTTCATAGCTTTTGTCGTAGCTTTGCGCATGGTGCCCTTTTTTAGCCACGTGATGCAGTGGGAACGCAATGAAAAGCTGCATATCACAGTTTTTACACTCTTTTTGCTCCACTCCTTTTTACATGGCCTCTATCCAAAAGCTCTCTTTTTGGTCGATCTTTTGACCGCTTTGCTTATAGCCTATGAGCTTAAAAAGATAGCCCTGCCAAGAAGCAAAGAGCCTCTTTTGTGGGTACTGCATCTAGCCTTTTACTGGTTGCCTCTGGGACTCTTTTTGGGTGCTGTAGCCCAGTTTTTCGAGTACTTTTTTGGATGGTACGACTTTGCCTTGCCTTTGCATCTTTTGGCTCTTGGTTTCTTGACCACATTGCTCATTGGATTTGGGACGAGAGTGACGCTGGGGCACTCTGGCAATCTCTTGCAAGTGGATAGAGGGGGTGTGCTGATCTTTTATTTTACTCAGATCGTGGTACTTGGTCGGATTCTTTTTAGTCTCGCCGCCTCTTTTGGCAAGATTTCACCGGCTTTTGATATCAGCGCTACGCTTTGGATCTTGCTCATCGTTGCGTGGCTTTGGAAATATTTTGAGATTTTGGCCTTTGGCAAGCGGGTGGGCTAGGAGCATATGTGCTCTAGCTCATCCCAGTAGTATCCCATGATCTTCAGATAGCTTTTGAAGCGTTCACACGCTATCTCACCTCTTTTTACCGCCTCCTTGACCTCGCATCCGGGCTCATTGGTGTGGGTGCAGTCTGGATATTTGCAGCGATACTTTCCAAACTCCTTGAAGTAGAGCCGCGCATCTTTTTTGTCCATGAAATAGGTGGCTTCCACTTTGCCAAACCCCGGCGTGTCGGCGATATAGGAGCCATGGTCCAAAGGATAGAGGGTGATAGCCGTGGTGGTGTGGCGGCCACGCTTCAATTTTTGGCTCACCTCGCCCGTTTTGATGGGGATGCCGAGCAGGCGTGAGAGTAGGGTGCTTTTGCCAACTCCGCTAGGACCCGCCAGGATCGTGATATCGCCTTGGATATAGTTTTTGATCCGCTCTATCCCCTCTTCGTTTTTGGCGCTGACGGCGATCGTCTCATAGCCGATGGAGCGGTAGAGCTCTTGCCACTTTTCTAGCTCTTCGGGCTTGGCCAAGTCCGCTTTGTTGAGGATGACGATGGACTCTATTCCTTTGTATTCGTAGACTGTCAGGAGATTGTCGAGCAAGAAGTTGTCGAAGTCTGGGTCTTTGATAGCCATAACTACAAGGACGTTGTCCACGTTGGCCACAGGAGGACGGGTGAGGAGATTTTTACGCGGTTCGATCTTTTCGATGACGAACTGATCCCCCACTATTTCACCCTCGACCCTATCACCGGCGTAGAGTTTGTGCTTTTTGAGTTTTTTTCTCAAAATCGCCGGATAGCTCTGGCCCTCCTCGGTAGTGACCTTCGAAGCATTGGCACTTCGGTAGGTCACCAGCCCCTTAGCACTCATCTTTGAGCACCGCACCGTTGGCCGCATTGGTCACGAGAGCTCTATATTGACGCAGCCATCTGCCTGGCACATCTTTCACTTTTGGTTGAAAAGCGGCTCTTCGGCGCTCGATCTCCTCCTCATCGAGCCGTACTTCCAGAGTATAGGTGTCTTCTACGTTGATATAGATCTCGTCGCCATCTTGGAGCAATCCTATCATACCCCCTTCGGCAGCTTCTGGACTGACGTGCCCGATACTCGCTCCCCTCGTGGCTCCGCTAAACCTCCCATCGGTGATGAGGGCCACTTTGTCGCCTAGATTCATCCCAGCAATGAGGCTTGTGGGGGCTAGCATCTCTTGCATTCCGGGGCCCCCTTTGGGCCCTTCGTAGCGGATCACCACCACATGGCCAGGCTGCACCTTACCGGCCAAGATCCCGTCGATCGCCTCTTGCTGGCTATCGAAGCAGATCGCCTTGCCCGTAAACTTACGCATATTTGGATCGATCCCGGCGGTTTTGACTACGGCTCCCTCTTTGGCCAGATTGCCAAAGAGGATCGCCAAGCCTCCTACTTCGCTATAGGGGTTTTCGATAGGATGGATGATGGATGTGTCGATGATTTTTGCGTCTTTGATCCGATCGGCTACCGTACCCCCCTCGATGACGGGGTTGTCGAGGTAAAGCACCGTGTCGCTGCGGCGGCTCGCCTCTTTCATCACCGCACTCACCCCGCCGGCTTTGTGGATATCCTCCATATGCACCGTCTGCAGACTTGGACTGATCTTGGCGATATGGGCTACATGCTTGCTGATCTCGTTGAGTCTGGCCAGATCGAAATCCACGCCCGCCTCTTTGGCTATGGCCATCATATGCAGCACCGTGTTTGTGCTGCCGCCCATCGCCATATCCACCACAAAAGCGTTGTGGATCGCTTTTTCGTTGATGATGTTGCGGATCTTGTACCGCTCTGTCAGTTGCTCATCTTTGGCGATTTCACAGATGCGTCTGGCCGCTTGGCGCAGCAGCTCCTCTCGCTCGGGTGTGAGGGCTAGGATCGTGCCGTTGCCTTTGAGGGCGATACCCATCGCCTCCATGAGGGTGTTCATGGAGTTGGCCGTAAACATGCCAGAGCAGCTCCCACCGCTTGGACAGGCTTCGCACTCGATCTCGTAGAGCTCCTCTTCGCTCATCTCGCCCTCGGCCACTTTGCCCACCGCTTCAAATGCCGTAGCCAAATCGATGGGAGTCCCATCGCTTAGATGCCCCGCTTTCATCGGTCCGCCGCTGACGAAGATAGAGGGGACGTTGACTCGAAGTGCTCCCATGATCATCCCTGGCGTTATCTTGTCGCAGTTGGGGATGGCGATGAGGGCATCGAGTTTGTGGGCGTTCATCACGGTCTCTATGGAGTTTGCGATGATCTCTCGGCTAGGCAGGCTATAGAGCATCCCATCGTGCCCCATGGCGATCCCGTCGTCTACACCGATTGTGTTAAATTCAAAAGGCACGCAGCCGTTTTTTTTGATCTCGTCTTTGATAATGGCGGCATATTTGTTTAAAAAAAAGTGGCCCGGAATGATCTCGATAAAGGAGTTGGCCACACCGATAAATGGCTTGTCGAAGTCCTCGTCTTTGAGGCCTGTGGCTCGAAGCAGACTTCTATGGGGGGCTCGCTGAAACCCTTTTTTTATCTCGTCACTGCGCATATATTCTCCTAATTGATGTATAGTGTCTTTGAGGTATTATAGCACCAATGTGTTTACATTTTCTTTTTTTTTGGATATAATTTCAATCCAAATCATGCGGGAGTAGCTCAGAGGCTAGAGCACCTCCTTGCCAAGGAGGGGGTCGCGGGTTCGAATCCCGTCTCCCGCTCCAGAATTTGGAACGGTTTTGTTTGATACTCTTCAATCTATGGTGCCCGACCCGATTCGATCTTTGTATGCCCGGGTGGCGGAATTGGTAGACGCAAGGGACTTAAAATCCCTCGGAGGTTTTCTCCGTGCCGGTTCAAGTCCGGCCTCGGGCACCACCGCTTTACGGCGCCATAGCCAAGTGGCTAAGGCAGGAGCCTGCAAAGCTCTGATCCCCGGTTCGAATCCGGGTGGCGCCTCCACACTACATAGCCTTCCAAGGGGAGGTGGCAGAGCTGGTTGAATGCACCGGTCTTGAAAACCGGCGTAGGTGATGAGCCTACCGTGGGTTCGAATCCCACCCTCCCCGCCACAGCAGGAGAGATGGCCGAGCGGTTGAAGGCGCACGCCTGGAACGCGTGTAAGGGTGAACAGCCCTTCGTGGGTTCGAATCCCACTCTCTCCGCCAGACGAGTGGAGCACTCAGAAGAGATTGCTCTTTTGAATGCTCCGCTCAGACCCGTGCGACGGGGATGGAGGACAACGCTTCAGGGCGGGAACGCAGCAGAGCACCCTCCATCTCCGGGCGCCGCGGGTATCTGGGCGGAGTCTATGTTATAATCTTCCAAAAACTTTGGGAGATTATCATGCTGCGACGAGATTTCTTCAAACTTCCTCTACTTTCTCTACTTTTTTCAGCCTCTTTACCACTTTTGGCCAAAGATGAGCAGCCAACTTTAAAATTTTTGCATGTGACCGATTCGCATATGGATCTCTCCATGCCCCAGACGGTGGAGTGGATGGAGCATCTGAGGGATGTGGTCAATACCAAATTTTCCCATATCGATTTTGTCCTTTTTGGTGGGGATAATTTCAATAATACAGCTCCCGGTGATAGCGACGCCAAAAAGTTCAAAGAGATCATCGATAGCATGCGAGTCCCGGCTTATTGTGTGCGGGGCAATAAAGAGTCCACACCAAAGCCAGATCCCAAGATCGATGCCAAGGAGTTTCGAGATCTCTTTTTCCGCGACGATATGCTCGTAAACGGCGGGGACTGGATGATACATAAAAAAGGGTATATCGTTTTGGGGCTTGATAGTACAATCGAACATAGCGCTGCGGGACGCTTCAAGCCCGAGACCATAGCTTTTGCCAAAAAGATTTTAGATCTTGGCAAACCTACCATCATCCTCGATCACCATCCTTACCTCAACTACTGGGGCGGCAGCGATCCCCACGACATTCACAAATATGTACTCCAAAACGCCCAAGAGGTGATCGCCCAGCTCTTTACCTATCCCAATCTGATCTTGACCCTTTCTGGCCACAAGCATATCGACAACGTCAGCCGTATCGGCCATGTCACCGCCATCGCCACGAGAGCTTTCAAGGCGGCTCAGATGCACAACCAAAACCCGATGCGCTACATCGAGATCACGGGTACCCAGATTCGCCACCGGCTCATTACGACCTAGCGGCCAAAAACTCCTGAATATTTTGCACGATCCCCTCGACGAGCTTGGCTCTTGCCTCCTCGCTCGTCCAAGCGATGTGGGGGGTAATGAGGAGGCGGTTTTTGTTTTTGACCTGCAACAAGGGCGAATCTTTTGGTAGGGGTTCACGCTTTGTAACATCCAAACCTGCATAGATCCCCTTTTCGTCGATCGTTTTGGCCAAAGCCTCTTCATCCACGATACCGCCACGCCCCAGATTGAGCAGTACCGCTCGCTCTTTCATTGATTCTAGCTCTTTTTGGCCGATGAGATTGCGGGTACGATCGTTAAGAGGAGCGTGGATGGAGATGATATGAGAGCTTTTTAGCAGCTCCTCCAGACCTACCCGCTCATAGTCGCAGCTGCTATTAAGACCGCTGGTGGAGTAGTAGACTACCTCGGCGCCAAAGCTTCTGGCCACTCTAGCCACCTCCTTACCAATCGTCCCAAGCCCTATGATTCCCCACCTTTTGCCGGCGATCTCGAAAAATGGGCGATCGATGCAGGTAAAAAGCCCCGATTCGCTCCACTTGCCGCTTTTGACATATTCGTCGTAGTAGCGAAGCTGCTCGATGAGATAAAAAGCCATGGCGAAAGTGTGCTGTACTACGCTTGTGGTGGAGTAGCCGGCCACGTTTTTGACCACGATACCAAGCTCTTTGGCGGCATCGAGATCGATGTTGTTCATCCCCGTGGCGGCGACGCAGATGAGCCCAAGATTGTTGGCCTTTTGCATCAGCTCCTTGTCGATGACCACTTTGTTTGTGACGACGATATCGGCTTCTTCGATCCGCTTGAGTCTTTGATCCGGCGTAGTGGTGGGATAGATTGTGACATCCCCAAAGCGCTCAAGCGCGCCAAGATCGCTATCGCCAAGCGTTTTTGCATCGAGTACTACGATTTTCATCTATTCTCCCATCATCGTGACATAGATTTTGCGGTTGCTGGCAAAGTCTCTGTGTTCGCACAGATAGATCCCTTGCCAAGTACCTAGGACGAGGCGTCCCGTGTTGATAGGGATAGTAAGATTTTGGCCGTAGAGGCTGCTTTTGATGTGGGCTGGCATATCTTCGCTTCCTTCGAGCGTGTGGGTGTAGTAGGGCTCGTTTTCGGGTACGAGTTCATTGGTAAAAGCCAAAAAGTCGTGGCGTACGCTGGGATCGGTGTTTTCGTTGATACAAAGGCTGGCACTTGTGTGGAGTAAAAAAAGATGACACAGCCCTGCGTGAAAGTTTCCCAGCTCTCCTAGATGGGAGAGGATCTCGGAGGTGACGAGATGAAAGCCTCTGGGGCGGGCTTTGAGGGTGATGGTCTTTTGGACGATTTTCATTCATCGATCCTTTGGACGAGCTTTTTGGCCCGCTCCAGCGCCTCTTTGGCACTTTGGCCAAGGGTGAGGACTACGGCCATCCTGCGCCCTTTGTGGCTCTCGGGTTTACCAAATATTCGCAAGAGGCTATCGGGGCCAAAAACAGTCTCATCCACCTCGAATGTGGGCGCTACGCTTTTCTTTTTGGCCTTGTAGGCCGCACTGGCTCCAGGAGAGAAGAAGCGAAACCCAAGGGGGAGCCCAAGGACTGCTCGTACATGTAGAGCAAACTCGCTCTGGCTTTGGGTGATAAGGGTGACCATCCCCGTATCGTGGGGTCTTGGAGAGACTTCGCTAAAGTAGACCTCATCTCCTTTGATAAAGAGCTCCACCCCAAAGATCCCCCTGCCGCCAAGGCCGTCGGTAATGGTCTTGGCTACCTCTTTGGCCTTTTGTTTGGCCTGCTCGCTCATATCCATCGGCTGCCAGCTAAAGATATAGTCACCATCTTTTTGAATGTGGCCGATGGGCTCGCAAAAGATGGTCTGTTTTTCATTTCTTGCCGTTAGCAGTGTGATCTCGTAGTCGAAATCGACAAACTCCTCTACGATCAGCTCACTGGCGTCCCCTCTGGCCTCCTTGGCTATCTCCCAAGACTTGGCCAAATCTTTGGGTGTTCTTGCTATGCTTTGTCCATGGCCCGAAGAGCTCATCACTGGCTTGATGACGCAAGGGAAGCCAAGCTCTTTGGCTGCAGCCTCAAGCTCTTCGAAGCTTTTGACGAAGCGATAGGCGCTGGTTTTGAGGCCCAGCTCTTCGGCGGCGAATTTGCGGATATTTTTGCGATTCATCGTCTTGTTGACCGCCTCGGCGTTTGGGATGACCCGAAAACCTAGAGCCTGCGCCTCAAAAAGAGCCTCGATATTGATCGCTTCGATTTCTGGGAGGATGAAGTCGGGCTTCTCTCTTAGTATCACCTCCAATACCTCATCTTTGTCTTTCATATCGATCACATAGGAGCGGTGGGCCACCTGATGGGCGGGGGCGTGCTCGTATCGATCCACGGCGATCACTTCGATACCAAGTCTTTGGGCCTCGATAGCCACCTCTTTGCCTAGCTCTCCGCTTCCAAGGAGCAAAAATTTGATGGAGTTATGTTTTAAGGGCGTGGTCAAGCGCATCGATCATCCTTTTTTCCTTGTATTATAACTCGTTTAAGAGAAATCTTTCTTATTTTTTGCCCATCAAAAGTCGTATGTAACCGCCAAAATAGTAGCGTTCCTCAAAATCGCTAAATCCGTGGGCGTAGAGCATCTGTTTGGTATCTCGTCGGATGAAATCTTCAGCCAAGGGGCATTCCACTCTACGGATGAGAAAACGCACGGGCCAAGGGGCCTTGTCTGGATCGAAATTGGCGTAATCTAAAATGGCGAAGCGTCCACCCGGCTTGAGGGCTTGGTAGGCGTTTTGGATGATGATCTCTCTTTTAGGCTGGATAAAACCATGCAGTACAAAAGAGATAAAGACTACATCAAACTCCTCTTGAAAAGGTAAAAACTGATCGATCCGTCGGTTGAGGAGCTTAATGTTGGAATATTTGGCCGTTTTGTTTCGGAACTGCTCTTGCATCTCCTGACCGATCTCAACCCCTATGATTTCGCCTCTATCTTGTACGAATTGGCGCATCAACACGGCGTTGCGTCCCGTGCCCGCACCCATATCGAGTACTTTATCCCCATCTTGTAATCTTAAATTCTTGATGGCTTTGCGAATGAAAAAAGGGTAGTAGCCCAAAGTAATCAGATCCATCAGCCTATCGTAGTGTTTGGCCTCAAAACCCTTGACCTCCACTTTGCTCATCTCTTGGGTTAGTTCCATCAAAAGACTCCTTTTTTGTACGACAACCTAGCAAATCTGCCTCTTTTTTTCAAGTAAACCTTGTTATAATGTGCCTATACAAGTCAAAAAGGAAGAAAAATGAAAAAGACTCTTTTGGTAATCCTTGTGTTTTCTTGTGTATGGGCCAATAACTGCCTAGAGTGCCATAAGGGTATCGAGAATATCCGAGATCCCCATAGCGGTATGGCCAAAGCGATCGCCAAAGTGGCGGCAAAAGCTGGATACGCGGACAATAGCTGTATTGTCTGCCATGGAGGTAATCCTGAGGCTACCACGAAAGAGGAGGCGCACAAGGGGACGATCGCTTACTTTTTAAAGCATAAAGGGCCAAAAGAGTTCTATCCAGATCCCGGGAGCGCATGGATAAACCAGAATACTTGTGGGATGTGCCATCAAGAGCAGGTGAGCACCCAGATGAACAATTTGATGAACACGGAGCAAGGCAAGATCCAAGGGGCGTTGTGGAGTTTTGGCTGGCGGATCAGAGAGCATAAATATGCCAACTACGATCTTGGCAATCTGCACAAACGCCTAGGCAGCGCCACATACCAAAGGTATATGCAGCATCTGTCCAAAAAGCAGCCCCAGGTCTATGTGAAAAAGACGATTGAGCTCCCACCTGCACCCACGGCCGATGAGGTGGCCAAAAATCCAAAACTCGCTGCCGTTACCTATCTTCGTCAAGAGTGTCTGAGATGCCATACTGCCAGCAAGGGCAGAAGCCGCCGGGGCGATTATCGGGGGATGGGGTGCAGCAGCTGCCATATCCCCTACTCCAATGACGGCTACTATGAGGGCAAGGATCCCACGATTCCAAAAGATGAACCCGGCCATCTGCTCACACACCAGATACAAGGGACACGAGAGGCAAAGGTCCATATCCACGGCCTCACCTACAGCGGCATACCCGTGGAGACCTGTACCACCTGCCACAATCGGGGCAAACGTATCGGGGTAAGTTATCAAGGACTCATGGAGACAGCCTACAACCCCACATTTGATAAGCATGGCAACCCCCAGCCAAAGCTTCATACCAAGCATTATTTGCATATGAGCGAGGATGTGCACTATAAAAAGGGGATGCTCTGTCAAGACTGCCATACGAGTCTCGATCTACATGGCGATGGCAAGATTGCCGGCACTACGCTAGCACCCGTGGAGATCGAGTGCCAAGACTGCCACGGCACTCCCCAGAAGTATCCCTGGGAGCTGCCTTTGGGCTATGGGGACGAGTTTGGAAGAAAACTTGGAAACAAACCAAGGGGCACGACCAAGACTTTGGCTAAATATCTCAAAAAGGGGACCTACTACAAGCCAGAGGATGGTTATCTGCTCAGTGCTCGTGGCAATCCGATCCCAAATGCGGTACGCCGGGGCGATGAGGTGGTAATCCATCTAGCCAGCGGTAAGGATCTGGTGCTAGAGCCTCTGAAGAAGCTGGCCAAAGAGCATAAGCTTAGCCAAGAGGCCAAAGTGGCGATGGTGCAGATTGGCAAACATATGAGCCAGATGGAGTGTTATGCCTGTCACGACACATGGGCGCCCCAGTGCTACGGCTGCCACGTCAAGATCGATTATAGTGGGGGCAAAAAGAACATAGACTGGCTCGCCGTCGCCCATGCCCACGATATCCACGGACGAGATGCCGCCAAACGAGGCACCCTCAAAGAGTTTTTGATCGATGGGAAAGTGACGGAGACAAGAAGCTATCTTAGATGGGAGGATCCGATCCTCGTGCGAAACGGCGAGGGGCGTATCGCCCCGGCGATCCCAGGATGTCAGGTGAGTGCCACGGTGATCGGCAAAGATGGCGAGGCTATATTGCAAAACTATGTCTTCAAAACCAAAGACAACGGCCAAGATGTGCTGGCCATCGATATGGCGCCGGTGCACTCCCACACCGTCCAAAAGGAGGCCAGAAGCTGCGAAAGCTGTCATACCAATCCCAAAACAATGGGGTTTGGGATCGCTGGAGGCAAGATCTTCGCAAATCCCGGAGAGACCCTGATCGTCGATCTGATGACGGCCGACGGCAAGGTGATCCCCAAAAAGATCACGATCCAAAAACCCGGGGTCAAAAATCTTACTTTCGACTGGAGTCGGGTGATCGATGAGAACTACACCCAGCTTGTCACCGTAGGGCATCACTGGGATCTCTCCAGAGCGCTTGATAAAGAGGAGATATCAAAACTGGATAGACGAGGCGTATGTCTAAGCTGTCATCAAACGATGCCGGATAAGGATCTGGCCGTAAGCCTCATGATGCATGTCGCAAATGTGGCGGGAGTCGATATCGATAATAAGATGCACAAAACTATTCTTCATAAAAACTTGTTGCTCAGCGCTTGGGTACAAGTACTTGGAGGGATTGCGATACTTTTGGGATTGGGCCTATGGATCTATAGAAGAAAGAAGAAAACTGCTTAAAAAGCACCCCAACCTAAAAAAGGTTGGGATAAGCTTAGAGTCTCGCTTCGTATCGGCGAAGCATATAGAGTCGTTTGAGCATTTTTTTACGCGCCGCGATCTTCTCTTTTTTTCGTCGCTCAGTAGGCTTTTCGTAAAATCTACGAGCCCGTGCCTCAGTGACGATCAAGTTACGATCCACTTGCTTTTTGAAGAGGCGGTACGCTTCCTCAAACGACTGATCCGGTCTAACGAGGATGCCAGGCATACTGACATCACCCCCTTTCAATATAAAATGGCTGCAATAATAGCGAAAAAGAGACGAAAAGTCTAGTACTTGTATAAGTCCAATACATATGGCACTCTTTGTGATTTTCAATTTTACCGGAGATTTGTAATTTAAGGAAGAGTGAGGAATTTTTGTGTTGTAATCGATAAGCCATTTGGCGAAATGTTTGTTAAACTCTTCCAAGTCAGTAAAGAGGGGGTCTTCATAGTAATCGATAAACTGTTCTTGAATAGTTCTATTAAAACGTTCATTGTGGGCATTCATTTTAGGGCTTCTTGGATATGTCCAGTAGTGTGTGAGGCCTTTTTGCTCAATTAAAGCGTCAAACTCTTTTTTAAATTCGCTGCCATTATCGGAAAGGATGGCAAGGGTATGTTT
>WGAT01000077.1 GCA_015494715.1 Campylobacterota bacterium | reverse complement strand
TGAAACTCTTTTGGTATAATTTTTATAAAGGTTGGGGCATCAACCTTTGGCATAGGAGAAGTAAGACCCGACCATTGTTTAGAGCAATGGTCGGGCATCCCCGCTTAAAGCCAGAATCCCCCGCATTTATGCGTGGGGAGTATGTCAAAAGCTTTTGCCCGGAGAGCTTTTGGAGTTTGATACCCACTCTTGGCAGATAAGCCATAAGCGCCTAGGCTCGGTTTTGCGATCTTCTCAAGAAGATCTGCACCAAAGTATCTTGCATGCCGTAAAAAGACGCTTATAAGGCGACTTTCCCGTAGCTTCCTTGCTAAGCGGGGGAGTGGATAGCTCTTTGGTAGCTGCTTTGGCCAAAAAGGAGCAAGGAAGTCTGGCCACTTTTAGTATCGGATACGAGGATAAGCGTTACAGCGAGCTGCCCTACGCTAGACTCGTAGCCAAACATATCGGCAGTGATCATAGCGAAGTGCTCTTTGGCAAAGGGGAGTTTTTTGCCACTTTTGAAACCCTTTTGGAGCATTACGATGAGCCTATCGGTGACAGCGCCAGTGTGCCGCTGGCCTATCTTTTTGGCCAAATTAAAAAACAAGGGTTTCGGGTGGTACTTAGCGGCGAGGGGGGTGACGAGCTTTTTTTGGGATATCGGCAATATTTTGAGTTTTTGGATCTGCTACAGGCCAAAAATCTCAAATACAAAAACTGGCTCAAAAACTACTTTCGCTCCCATTTCAGTCCCAACAAGGAGTGGGAGTGGTACAAGCGTATTTTTAGTGACGAGCTGCTTTTTCGCTCCAGCTGCGAGGTCTTTACGGACTTGCAAAAAAATCTCTTTTTGCGCCAAAATGTACGAGATGGGGAGTCCGTGGAGTTTTTGCAGCCCTTTTTGCAAGAGTGGGAGCAAAGCGGGCTTAGGGACGATATTATTTTTATGAGCTATATCGATATGATGGTGCGATTGGCGGCTCTATATCTGGCCAAACTCGATACCACTTCGATGCTACACACTATCGAGGCGCGCACTCCACTGCTTGATATGAATGTGGTGACGGCCGCTTTTGCCAATCCCGCGAGGGCTCAAGGGCCTAAATTTTTGCTAAAACAAATAGCGGCCCGATATCTTCCCAAACAGATCATTGATCGCAAGAAAAAGGGATTTTCCTATCCTCATATGCAGTGGCTCATACAAAGCGACTATATCCAAAAGATGGAGCGTATCAACGATGAGGCAGGTTTTTTTAAACCGGATCAACTATCCTTTTTGATCGAAAATGCCAAGCGTAACCGCTTCTCCCGCCACTTTTGGCTGGCTCTTACATTTTTGCTTTGGTATGACAAAAACTTCTAAGTATAAAATTTTATAATTATTGACTTGTACAGAACAATAAGATAATATTATCATATCTTGAACGAAAGGATCGCCTATGAACAGAAGAGATTTTCTGACCTCCACCTCTTTGTTAACCGCTACTACTTTTATGAGTGCGTGTGGAAGCGGGGGAAGCGAAGAGGCTGAAGCGACCCAACCAAAGCCTAAAGGGACGGTAACACTCTATTATGAATTTAAAATCGCAGGGCCAGAGGTAGCGAAAATGGTGCAAAACGTACGAGATTTTGCCCATACACTCGATTCTACGCCCGGCTTTTTGAGCCTTTCGCTCAAAGAGATGATTGGCGACTCTACGATGGTCAACAATTTTCCGATTCAACTCAAAGGGGTGCTCAAGTCTGCCTACATTGATGGGGCGCTTCAAAAACGCAGGCCTTTTGTCTTTGCACTGCTGATACGATTTGACGGCTATGACAACCTTGTCGCCTCCAATGCAAAAGAGTGGTTTAATGCCACTATCAAGCCACAACTATTTATGTACAACCCGGCCACTACGCCTCCTACCAAAACACCAGTAGTGCTAGATTACTATCAAGGCATCTATAAAACGGTAGCGGCAGGGGACGCCCAGCGCATCTATACGACACAAGAGCAGATTGTAGAGTTTTTGAAAAATCAAAAAGATGTGGCAAGTCCACAATATCGGCCGATTCCTGCTGATGGAACTTCTAACGACCTTTCGATCACGGTGATCAATCATGTGGCGATACACGCACAAAATACCGATATCGTTAACCAAAAAGCCACCGCTTTGCTCACTACCGCCCAGCAAACCTATCAGCCAAGCTCAAACCCCGATGACGGTTTGCCCGGCACGCTTGATGTGGACAATTTCAACTATCAAAAACCCCTAAGCACGGAGATACTGCAAAACGCTTATGAGTTTGGGGGAGTGAGAGATTATCTTTTTCACGGCGTTTGGAAAGCCGTAGCCGATCACGAGAACTCCCACATTGATCCAAGGTTTCGCAAAGCCGCCGCCCCGGTAGGCGCTTTTGTCATAGCCGGGCCATGGGAACCCTTTTATCAAACCTCCATACTCCATAACAAAATGTAATACTTCCCTCTCCAAAGGGGGGATATTTGCCTCCCTGATTGGCTGAGGTTGCCAATAGTGATTGTGATCCAAGCTCTTTTTGGATACGAATGATTGGGGCTTTTATGGCTACAAAGTTTAAACTGTGTGAATAGCTTAAAGGTGGTAATTTTAATCATGTATAAGTTCAAAAACATCTGGCACTTTTCACTCCTCCATTTTAAAGAGTGCCAGATGTTTTCAAACTTATACAGCAAGAGAGAAAAAGACGCTCTATCTCTTTACAGATGAAAATGATCACTATTTTCATGCCGCATGGCAGCTAAGACCAATGTGGAAAAATTTATTGCATGCTTGCAAAATTGCTGAGAGGAGACTCTACACCACAAGGCACACTTTTATCGTCTCTATGCTCAAGTCCAATGCGGTCTCCGTGCTCGAACTTGCGCAGATTGTAGGGCATGGCGCAGCCCAGAGATAATCTACAAAAATTACGCAAGATACATCAAAGGCGAGCAGCTCAAAATCAACCGCTCTTTGGACCCATTTGCTTGCAATTTTGCTGACAACACAAACCTTAAACGAGATAAAAAAGCTTAGAAAGCCCCGTAAAATGGTGGTGTCCCGGGCGGGATTCGAACCCACGGCCTTCGGATTAGGAATCCGATGCTCTATCCTGCTGAGCTACCGGGACTTCTAGGGATTTTGGAGAAGTTTTAAGCATCCCAACCAGGAGACACTTGGCGCAATTTTCATTGATATTATACCAAATTAGATAAACTCCTTATTAAGAATATGTATGAGTCGAATATATATGGCATTCGTTGTGCTTTTTAGGTATCTTTCTCTTTAAAAGTCTATTTTAAGCCATTATAAAGTATAGTATCGAGTTTGAGATATCAAGGAAAGGTTGCAGTTGATACGTCATTATCTCAAATATTTCTTACTCTATTTCGTCATATGTTGGGTAGGCGTCTCTTTTGAACTCTATTTTGTCCTAGAGCCTTTTCCATTGCATTGGCAATATGGTATCGTACCTTTATTGTTGGTAGCCATATTTGCTTATTTTCCCGCAAAACTTGCTTATGCTCTTGAACAAAAAGTAGAAAGACGAGTCTCAAATATTGAGATACAGCAAAATACGAGTAGAGGCGAACAAAGAAATTCCAAACTCAAGATGGACCACCTAACCAACGCCATCTCCAAAGACTCTTTCAATGAGATCATCGGGTTTAAAATAATCGAATCCAAACATACAAACTCCCCTCTTTCTATGATACTTTTTGATATCGATCATTTCAAAAAAATTAACGACACATATGGACATTTGGTCGGGGATGCGGTTTTACGGGAACTTTCAGAAGTGGTACGGGCCAATATACGAGAATCTGAATATTTCGTACGCTGGGGCGGGGAAGAATTTATCATATTATTGCCGGGCACCTCTTTAGATGGGGCGAATATGGTCGCAGAAAAACTACGGCGGGCCATAGAATCCCATCGCTTTCCCACCGTAGGGCGAGTGACGAGCAGTTTTGGCGTAACCGCACTGCGTACCGACGATACGATCAAAACTTTTATAGAACGGTGTGACGAGGCGTTGTATGAAGCCAAGGAGTCTGGAAGAAACAGAGTAAAGGTCAAAATATAGCCAAAACAATTGTGTATGGGGATATACACGGCTGTTTGGAGGAGTTTGTAAGGCTTCGCTCTCTTATCCATCCAAAGCCAAAAGACCAAGAGATCTGTGTAGGCGATTTGATCAACAAAGGCCCACACTCTTTGGAAGTACTGCGGCTTGCGCAAAAAGAAAAGATACAAGTCGTCCGAGGCAACCATGAGGACAAATTCATTCGCTACTATCTGCATGAAGAGGAGAAAGAGCGAACGGGCAAGAAAAATCCGATGCGACTTGAGCTTTCGGAGCTACGACTCTACCAGGCTTTAACTCCTCAAGATTTTGAATTTTTGTTCTCTTTGCCTCTTTTTATCCGATTTACTTCATGTACGATACTTCATGCCGGAGTGTTGCCCTCAACCGATCTTTTGCATCTGGACAAAAAAGAGACGGCCAAAGTGATGCGGGTACGCTACGTAGACTACAAAGGAAGATTTGTCATGCTCGATCGCAGTGATCCAAAAATTCATTTTTGGTGGAGTGAGCTATACGATGGCAGATATGGCACCATCATCTATGGTCACCAGCCATTTTTGCGACCAAGAGTGGATAGATTTGCCATAGGCATCGATACGGGAGCGGTGTACGGTAATGCTTTGAGCGCTTTGGTAATTGATGGGATGGAGCGAGAATTTGTACAAGTACCAAGCAAAGCTTATGCAAAAAGAAGCAAACCATGGCCTCTTTTGTAGCGGATGTGCATTTGGCCAAGTTGGCCAAGCTGCTTCGGCTTTTGGGATTCGATACGCTCTATTTTACCCATATCGAAGATGAGGAGCTGCTAAAGATCTCTGAGGATGAAGGACGTTGGATACTGACAAAAGATAGAGCCCTTTGTAAAAGAGCAAAGCAGTGCTTGCTTATACAGGCTAAAAAACCCAAAGAACAACTCAAAGAGGTACTTGAGGCTTTTAAATTGACACGATGCAACCCATTTACCAGATGTTTGGTGGATAACGCTTTGCTAGAGTCCGTACCCAAAGAGGAGGTTTTGGCCAAAATCCCTCCCAAAGTAGCCCAGTGGTGTGAAGAGTTTGAGCGATGCCCGGAGTGTGGGCGGATCTATTGGAAAGGGAGCCACTACGATCGGATGAAAAGATTTATCGATGGGGTGTGTGGTTGAATTCGGGTACGATTGCTTTGAGCTCTTTGATGATTTGCTCAGGCTCTTTGGCCAAAAAGAGTCTAAAAAGAGCCTCTTGCAAAAATGTAAAATCGTATGGAGTTGGTCTGGCTATAAAGATCGACTCATATTTGGTAGGCTCTTCGGCTCCTTCTAGCAAAAGCTCCTCGTAGAGCTTCTCGCCGGGTCTAAGTCCTATAAACTTGATGGGGACCTCTTTATTATAAATTTGCATCATCTTTTTGGCCAAATCCACGATCTTTACCGGTTTGCCCATATCCAAAATGAATATCTCTTTCCCTTTGGCTATGGCTCCGGCTTGGAGGACGAGCTGGCACGCTTCGCTGGTCAGCATAAAGTAGCGGGTGATCTCGGGATGGGTGACGGTCAGGGGTCCTCCTTTTTTGATCTGCTCTTTGAATTTTGGTATGACGCTACCACTGCTGCCCAGCACATTGCCAAAGCGTACGGCGCAAACGGTCGTCTTACGGCTAGGGACATTTTGGGTATAGAGCTCACAGACTCGCTTGGTGGCCCCCATCACGTTGGTAGGATTGACCGCTTTGTCGGTGGAGATGAGGACGAAATGGGGGACTTTATACTCTATTGCCGTATCGAGCACGTTTTTTGTGCCAAGGATATTGTTGAGTACCGTAGCCCTTGGATTGAGCTCGGCTAACGGGACGTGTTTGTAGGCTGCGGCATGCAAAACGATATCTGGTCGAAACTCTTTTACGATGCTCTCAAACTCCTCTTTGTTCGTTACGTCGCATAGTTTTGCCACGATATTTGGCTCTTTTTCCGTGAGTTGATAGAGATTGTACTCGCTCATCTCCACGGCGATGATCTCTTGGGCTCCATATTCACTACATTGACGCACCAGCTCGCTGCCGATACTTCCCCCCGCTCCCGTGATGAGCACCACTTTGCCCTGAAGGAAATTTTTAATCGCCTCTTTATCCAAGTCTTTTGGGTTTCTAGCCAACAGATCTTCAATTTCAATATCTTTTATCTTCTCTTGCGTCAAAGAGGCGAGCTTGACCTCATCGATACCGATCCTTTTGGCCTCTTGGGTGAGTTGGTCGAGCTCTTTGGGAGAGAGTTGAGCGGCTACTATGAGAGTCTGGATATTAGAAGGGAGCTCTTGCAGACTTTGGATGATAGGGATACCAGAGATGTAGTGGGACTCTTTTTTGGGCTCTATCACGGCTATTGGTTTATAGGGAAACTCTCCGCTTACAAAGGCATCAATCAACCGTTTGGTATGGCCTCCGAGTCCGTAGATGGCCGCTCGTTTATATGCCGTAGGTTCGGCTGCCTCTTGCCATATCCGTTTGGCGATACGAATGCTCAGTAAAAAGAGCAGGCTCAAAAAAAGGTCGATAAGCAAAGCGCTTCGTGGAAAGGGGAGAAACCATCTATAAGCGATACCGACGACAAAAAAGGCCGCCCCGTAAGCTCCAAGGAGTGCAAGAAGCAGCCGTTTGGCTTCATAGAGTCCATAATAGCGCCAAGTAAAGCGATATTGTCCAAAAAGATGCAAAAAAAGAAATTTCAGAGGGAGTACGAGGAAATAGATTTTAAAGAAACTGCCCCAGTATTGGCTGGGTACGTGAAAATTGAAACGAAGCTGGTAGGCTAAAAATAAAGAAACCAAAGAAAAAAGAGCGTCGCTCAAAAGGAAAAACAAAGTACGTTTAGCGTTTGTAGGCTTTAACCAAGACATCGATCGATCACCTCGCATACCATTGCCACATCTTTTTTTTCCATCGCCGTTCCACTTGGCAGGCAAAGACCTTTGGCAAAAAGCTCTTCTTCTTTCTTTTGGCCATAATAGGCAAAACTTGTACACAAAGGCTGCATATGCATCGGTTTCCACAAAGGTCGTGATTCAATGCCCTCACTTTTGAGCTCTCGCAAAATATGTAAGGGATCAGTATCGAACAAAGCGGTGGTGAGCCATCTATTGCCAAAGCTTTTTGGCAGTTCTGGCATGAAAGTAGCCTTTTTGCCCAAAAACTCTTGATACCACGCAAAAATTTGACGCTTTTTGGCGATACGCTCTTGAACCACCTCCATCTGGGCTACGCCAATGGCCGCAGCTACATTGCTGAGGCGATAGTTGTAGCCGTAGGTTTTGTGCTCGTACCACTCCACACTCGGTTCTCTGGCTTGGGTGGCCAAAAATCTGGCTTTGCCGATGAGCTCTTTGGGCCCCACAAGAATCCCCCCACCCCCTGTGGTGAGGAGTTTGTTGCCATTGAAAGAGTAGACGCCAAGGGTGCCGAATGTACCCGTATGCTCTCCATTGAAAGTAGCTCCCAAAGACTCGGCCGCATCTTCGATAAGCCAAGCTCCATAATAATCGCAAAGCTCCTTGATAGTCGCTACATCAGCGCTTTGTCCATAGATGTGGGTGAGGATCACCGCCTTTGGCCGCTCTTTTTGCAACGCCTCTTCCAAAGCCTTGGGATCCATCTGCCAGCTTCCGTTACATCCAATCAGAATGGGCGTCGCTCCTTGGTAGAGGATGGGGGAGAGGGAGGCGATAAAGGTAAAATCGCTTACCGCTACCTTGTCGTTTGGTCCAATACCCAGTAAACGAAGTGCAAGATGCAGTCCTGCTGTGGCACTACAAAGAGCCAAAGCGGCTGGTGTCTGGACGAAATTGGCTACGCTTTTTTCAAATCTTTCCAAAAAGGGGCCTACGGGAGCGATATAGTTGCTCGCAAAAGCCTCTTGGATATATTCGAGCTCTTTGCCGCTCATATGAGGAGG
>WGAT01000076.1 GCA_015494715.1 Campylobacterota bacterium | reverse complement strand
TACTTTGTAGCTCTTGCTCTAACACTATGCAGATAAAAAAGCCAGCGATATTATCTCGCTTGACGGTTATGGTCTTGATTTTCCCCTCGATTGGTCGAGAGAGCCAGAATTTATATTTATAACCGCCAAGCCAGATAACATTGCCCTCTATTTTGTATCCAGCCTGTTTAAGCGTATAGCTTTTGTAGGATTTGACTTTTTTGAATGAGGGAGGAGATGACTTTATTCCTTGTTTTTTGTTTTTCCAAAAGAGCTTGTAGGCTTTATCTATTCTATCGGTTATATCCTGAATGGCTTGCGACGGGACTTTTCTCCAATACGCATACTTTGGAAGCTTTTTGAGTTTGGTGAGATGTTTTTGAAGTTGGAATTTGTTGAGATGTTTGCCATAAAGTTTATAGTATCGTTTATGCAAAGCGATACAATGGTTATAGATAATTCCAGCTATATCGATAGTCTTATCGATATGCTTCAATCTCTTTGTATGGTAGAGTTTATATTTGTAGGTGCGTATTACCGCACTCTTTGCAGATACTCTTGCCATTTATTCTTCTCTTTTTCTCTTTCGCTTGTTTGCTGATTTTCTATATATTGCTTGATTACTTCCAACGGAGCTCCGCCAACGGTGGCTACAAAGTAGCTGTTTGTCCAAAGAGTAGGGAGTTTGCTTTTGAGATGTGGAAACTCCTCTCTTAAAATTCTGCTGCTTCTGCCTTTAGCAAGTTTGACAAATCTATTGACTCCAAATTGAGGGTCTACTTCGCATAGAATATGGATATGGTCTTTATCCGTTTCCATCTCAATAATTTCTACATTGTATTCATTGGCAACATCTTGTATTATCTCTTTAAGCCTTGTTTCCACATCACCAACCAATACTTTTCTGCGATATTTAGGACACCAAACTATGTGATATTTGCAGGAATATACGATATTGTTGTTTGATTTAAACTTGTCTATGCATTTCATATTTGTATTTGTATTATAACATAATTTAGAGTATAATACAAAAGAGTTTCAAGAGGACAAGCCTCTCTCAACTCTTTTGCGCCTTATATCCCCATTGATAAATCAAGGGGCTTTACGGCGGGTTTTCGGTAAAAAACCTCATCGACAACGCCATCAAATACGCTCCGCTCCATTCAACCATATCGATCACTTTATATCAATGCCATCTAAGCGTTAGCAACACCGTAGATACCCAAGCGCCCAAAGATCTCCAAATGATCTTTGAACGCTACAAACGAGCCCATAGCGGTAGCGGTGGATTTGGTATAGGCCTGAGTATCGTGCAAAAAATCGCTTCTAAGTATGGATACAAAATAGAAATTTCTACTCAAAATCGTACCATTACTTTTAGCGTCCTATTTAAATGACTACAAACTGCCCCATCATGCCATTATCTTCATGCTCGAGAATATGGCAGTGATACATATACGGAGCCGATGGATCGGCAAAATCTCTCATCACAATGTGTAGCTTGACTCTATCACCCGGGCCCAAGAATACCGTATCTTTATATCCTCTCTCCCACGCTCGTACATTGGCGCTGCTTCCGTTTCTCTCAAGTACCCTAAAATGGGTAGCGTGCACATGAAAGTTATGCGCCATCCTCGTGGGATTTTCCACAACCCACTCTTGGGGCTGGTCCAAAGGTATAAACTCGTCTATACGATCTTTATCCATCGTTTTACCGTTGATGGTAAAGCGCATCCGTCTCATACCAAATCGAAACACTTTTTGGCCAGAAGCCAACGAGAGATCTTCTAGCCGTGTCAAATCATTTGGGTTAAAAAGATTTTCTTCTAACGAAGAGCCCACTTCAATCCGTAGCACCTCTTTGGCACTTATTTGATCCAAAAGACGCAAAGAGCTGTTTTGCAACCCATCCAGATCCACTACGATCTCCACACGCTCAGCAGGAGACAAAAAGATGGATGAAAGAGGTACCGCATCCGGTAAAAAGGAGTTGTCCCCGCCAATGAGATAAAATTTTGGAATTTTATCAAATTGCAGTTGCATCATAGAGGCGTTTGAGCCGTTTAAAATCCTCAAACGTAAAAACTTTCTTTTAGCTTTAAAAACCGGATTGATGCCCCCATTGACTACGAGCTCCCCGCCAATATATCCTCGCATCATATCCATTCGTGAGGGGGAGTAGTCTATTTGATTGTTTTTAAAACGTCTTTGCTGAATGACTAGCGGGATATCGTCCACGCCATACTCATTTGGCAGTTTTAGCATATGCTCTTTATCCTCGATAAGAATCAATCCGGCTAAACCTTGGTACACTTGCCTTGCGGTCTCTCCCATAAGATGGGGATGATACCAATTGGTAGCGGGACTTTGCTTTACCTCAAAAACGGCGCTCCATGTACTAGATGGATGAATGATTTGATGCACCGCTCCATCCATCTGAGCGGGTACATGCATCCCGTGTCCATGCATCGTCGTTGGTTCGCTCAAAAAATTGGAGTAGTTGATTTTGACTTTCTCCCCCACGCCTAAAAGGATAGTCTCTCCCAAATAGCTCGCGTTTATTCCATATGTATGCGTCATCTCTCCTTCAAAAAAGGGGTGTAGAGCCCTTTGGATATTCATATCAAAAACTTTGTACTCGCCCTCATAGCGATACGAGGCCAATTTTGGAATCAAAAGTTCTCTTTTTTGCAACAAAATATATTCTTTAACTTTGCAATACTCTCTTTTTAGCCATTCACTCCAATTCCCAAAAGCTTGCGCTTCACCCACCAAAGCCGCACCCACAAGGGCCTGTCGTAAAAAATTTCGTCGTGTCATACTCTCTCCTTATTTATTATTTCAAAACCAAAAACGCAACCCCACTATCAAAGAGGCATCACTTTGCTTGTCAAGCATTCGTTTTGTTTGGCCAAAGTTTCGTTTGAGATTTATCCCCACATAAGGGGCAAATTCTCGTCGTATCTCATAACGGAGGCGTAGCCCAGCCTCTAGATAATTTAAGCCCTGACCTATATTTAAATCTTCAACTTTCCCACTCATCCACTTACTCTCAATGCGAGCATTGCATATAACTCTTTGAGTAAAAAGCACCTCATATTCAAAATCAAAATCCACACCCCCCACACCTTGGCCAACAAGCAACTTCGTATGCGTCTCTATCCAGTAAGGAGCAAGACCTGAGAGAGTCATCTCGCCAAAAGTTTTACTTTTATCCTCATGGTCTACTTCGATACCTAACTCAATATCCCAAAACGGTGAGATGGCATGGGAAAAAACCAACTCGTTTTGCCAGCTGCTATCCTCCCTTTCGCTATAGAGATAGAGTTTGTTGGCATCATAGCCCACATACCCACGCACATCCCACACTTTGGTGCCGCCCTTTTGGAGTTCAAATCTATCGAAGAGCACCTGATAGCGCAGCACATCCCCACCACCTGCAAAGAGCACGATGGCAAAAATCGATAAGAAAAAAATCTTTTTCATCATGTAACCTTCACTTTGCGAAACATCCCACCCATATGGTAGAGCAGATGGCAGTGGTAGACCCATTTTCCCGTAGCGTCCACATCGATGCGCAGACTCACCTTGCTGCCGGGCTGGACATTAAGGGTGTGCTTGCGTACTATCTTATCTCCCACTTCCAAATCACTCCACATCCCATGCAGGTGCATCGGGTGGTTCATCATCGTATCATTAACAAAGGTCACTCGCAGCCGCTCGCCGTAGCGAAACTCCAAAGGCTCGGATTCGTAGTAGGGAATGCCGTTGATCGCCCAGATATAACGCTCCATATTGCCGGTGAGATGCATCACGATCTCACGATCGGGATAGCGATTTTCAATACCCATCGTCTCCAAATCGGCATAGGTGAGGACTTTACGCTTCAGGCTTATAAGACCCACTCCAGGATCATCTAGACGATACTGAGGGTGCATAGCATGCATCGTCCAAGCAATCCCCTCTTTTTTGGGGAGCGGCGTTTTGGGGATAGGTTTTGGCAGGCTCGGCTGCATTGTATGCATGGCGCTACCGCATTTGGCACCGCCGCACTTCATCACCCCCATATTCATCCCTCGCATTTTCATACCTCCCATCCCCATATCTACCATCGTCAGCGGCTCGTAGGGGTACGGCTCTGGCATCGCTACTCTCGTAGCCGGATTTGGCCCCAGTTTCGCATAGATCTTTCCACTACGCCCCATATCCTCAGCATAGATAAGCGTATCACCCTGCGGCTCCACGATCACGTCGTAGCTCTCCGCTACGGCGATACGGATATCATCCACTTCAATAGGTTTAACCGCCACGCCATCTGCGGCAATGACACGCATTTTATGACCCGGTATTCGTACATCAAAATGCGTCATAGCCGACTGATTGATAAAACGCAAGCGTACTTTTTCGCCAGATTTTGCAAAAAAATGGTTTTGTAGGTCGTTGATGCAGTAGATATAGGTAGCCGCCGTTACATCGGCGATATCGCGATCGTCCATACGCATCTTGTTCCACATAGCACGGCGCTGAAAGGCCTTTGCAAGGCCATAGCGGCGCACCTCAGCCGCAAAATCGAAGATAGTGCGTTTATGATAGTTGTAGTAGTCGCTTTGAAGCTTAAGATGGCGATAGATGGTATCTGGGTCTTCGTCACTCCAGTCATAGAGCGCTACCACATAATCTCTATCCACATCCGGTGCGATATCGTCTTCGATGACAATGGCTCCATGCAAGCCGGTCTGCTCCTGAAAGCCGGTGTGGGAGTGGTACCAGTAGGTACCGGTTTGCCGGACTTTGAAACGATAGACGAAAGTCTCGCCCGGCATAATCCCCCGATAACTCACGCCCGGTACGCCGTCCATTGTATAAGGGAGGATGATCCCGTGCCAATGCAAACTGGTAGGTTCATCCAGATGATTGGTGACGCGCAGTGTCACCACATCACCCTTTTTCCAGTACAGCGTGGGGGCTGGAAGCATATCGTTGATAGTCGTGGCGAGCACCGGTTTGCCAGAGATATTGACCCAAGTCTTTTTGATATGTAGATCGAATTTCGTGCCATGCAAAGAGCTTGTGGGCTTTCGCTCACCCGCTCTTTCTTTGGCAATTGCCGGCAGCACCGCTATGAGCCCAAAAGCTGCGGAAGTTTGGAAGAATTTTCTTCTATCCATCACACTCTCCTTTGTGAAAGTCTACAAAGAAGAGTGTGGAAGATGTGTGGAGAGTATATTATCTTCTTGCAAAAACTATAGTTGGATCCATTTTAAGCACTGGATAGATACTTATTAATGCCACTACAAAGCTGATGATATAGACCCCCAGAACCCCTACTAAAGGAGCAAACCACATCATCCTAAATGGATAGTCAAACTCATACAAAAACAAAATCTTCCCAACCAACGCACAAAACCCTATCCCCATACCTACGCTAATGGTAGCGCTCATAAATGCTTGGAAAAAAATCATAGATATCAATTGGTTCTGTGAGGCTCCGATCGCTTTTAGTATCGCATACTCTTTGATATTTTCATAGGTAAACATATACAGCATTATGCCTGTTACGCCAAATCCCACGATCACTGCAAGAAGCAGCATAGAGACCATATCTCCCACATCTTCAGAGTTTTGTAAAAGCCAAAGCACTGTATCTTTTTTAAATTGCTGAGCAGTTCTGGCTTTGAGTCCAGTTTTTTCTATATCTTTTACAACTCTTTGAATATCTGCTCCCTTTTTTACTTTTACCAAGAAAAATGTAGCTCTATTTTTAATAGATGGGAAAACTTGTAAAGCTGTTTTGTATCTTGTGTATAAAAGCACTCTTGGAGGGTATCTTGGCAAAGAGTCTGCAATACCAATGACGTTTAAGAGATTATGATTTAACAGTATTTTATCTCCCGCTTGCATCTTTCTCATATGTTGATTGAGACTCCATGTGGGATAAGAAAGCCCTGCACTCACAAGCTTGCCATGCGTTCCGCCCGTCGCAGCTGCTACACTATTCGGAATATATAAAAGATTTTTATCGGTATTAAGTTTTGGAACACCAACTAATGATGCGTCATCGACGATGATCATCTGGGCGTCTTGAAATTTTCCATTGAGATAGCGTATGTTGACATCTTTTAAGAGCATCGGAGTTACGTAGCTCACTCCTGGAATACTTCTTATTTGATAGATGAGATTGAGGGGGATGTCAGTTGTCATTTGTGTAGAACTCACAGCTCTATCCATCACCCATATATCGACACTTGGATTTTCATCTATCAATGCAAATCCCCTTGTAATAAACCCAGCCAGATACGAAAGAGCAAATGTCATCATGAATGAAGTAAAAGCTATGCCAAAAACAAGCCCCAAAAATTTAACCCTATCTCCCCAAAGGAGTTTGAGTGCTATATATCTCATGGTGTCTCTATATATACATCAAAAATCTCTCCGGCATACAAAGGAAAATGAGCATTTTTTACTTTATACACCACTTGCAGCGCTTTTGTGTTTCCGCTCTCAAGCGGCAGATGAAGAAAGAGCTTCTTTTGTTCTATAAATGGTCTTATATAATCGAATGTAAGCTCTATTTTTTTACTTGGTTCACCTCTGACGTATGCAACCGCTTTTGCTCCTTTTTGTATTTTATATGCCAAAAGTTCATCCACTTGCGCATAGAGTTTAAAGCCATTAGAACCCACTATGAGATATGGCAAAGTGGAAGCTTTGATATACATACCTGGATATATACGATTTTTCAAAACTATTCCATCTATCGGTGATTGTATGAGATAATATTTTTGTTTTTGCTTTAAAATTTGCAATTTTTTTATCTCATACAAAAGCTTTTCTTTTGCACTGAGGTAGTTATCTTTTGCCAAGATATACGTTTTTTTGCTGATTGCTCCCTTTGCATTTTCCCATAAATCTTTTGTAATTTTATATATATCTTCATATCGTTTGAGATTAGTCTTCGCTACTTGAATATTTTCCTTTTGCAATGCGATTTTATGTAGTAGATCGCT
>WGAT01000075.1 GCA_015494715.1 Campylobacterota bacterium | reverse complement strand
TCTTGCCCACAAGAACATCATTGGCAATATGAGACTCTATCTCTGCCTCAAGAGCCGATTCTACTAGTTGCTTTATAAGAGGAGCCAGTAGCCCATCTTTTCCTGTCAGTTTTTTACCTTTTCTAAACTCTTTTACTATTTCTTCAAAATCAAAATCTACTCTTTCCATCGTCAATCCTTTCTTTATCTTAATTCTAGCGGATTGACACGGAATTTCTAACACTCCTCGAGATCATCCAAAAGGCAAAAACAGACTACTTTTTGCTCAAATCTCGCTTGCACCATCTCGTGTGGCATGCGCCGCAAAGTGCAAGGAACAACGATCTTATAAAAGCGGTAAAAGAGAAGATGGAAGCTAAAAAAGAGCATATCCAAAGATTAGAAGAATGGAGGAATAAAAATGAGTGAGCAATTTTTACGCCCAAAAGAGGCGGCAAAATTCCTTGGCATCAAAGAATCCACATTGTGGACTTGGGTGAAAAAATTTCCTGACTTTCCAAAAAAACGAAGAGTCGGTGAGAGAATGGTCGGCTGGTGGATGAGCGAACTAAAAGAGTGGGTAGAGAGACAAAACGAGTTAGCTTCGTAAGAACCTCTCCCACCATTCCAAAAGCTCTCTTCTCTCTTCCAAAAAGTCGCTTCGCAAATACGCCATCTTGATGCTCCCGCCGACTTTGTGAGCCAATTGGGTCTCGATGACCTCGTATCCAAAGCCGTGCTCTCGTTGCTTTTCGTAGCAGATAGTCGAGAAGCTCGAGCGCCAGCCATGCGCATTGTGGTCCTCGATGCCGAGGCGCTTGTGGGCATGATTGAGCGTGTTTTCGCTCATTTGTCTGCTGGGAGCTACTGGCGAGCCAAAAACGTGCTCATATCTCCCCGTGATCTTCTTCATCTCCCGCAATATCTCTACCATCCTCTTTGTGAGCGGCAGCCTATACTCACTTTTCGCTTTCATAGCCGCCGATGGAAACACTACAACTTCATCATCCCAATCTATCCACTCCCACTTCATATTGCGCACATTACCCGGGCGCAAAGCAGATAGCGCCAAAAACTCCAACGCCAATCTCGTGTTCTCTCCAGAATAGTCGAGCAGCATGGCAAAGAGCCTTTTGACGTCTTTCTCTTTCGTGATCGCCTTGAGCCTGCTTCCTTGCACTTTTGGCAAGATCTCGTTCACATCGATCCGCTCTGGGATATTCTCTTTGATAAGATCGTTGTGCAAACCGAAGCGATAGATTTGCCCCACGAGCGTGAAGATGCGCCGTGCGGTCTCGATCTTGTCCGTATTCTTTGCGCTCCTCGTCTTGACGTTCGGCACGTTTTGCACGAGGCGCACAATGTCAGCTTTCGTGATCTCTTCTACCCTCTTCCACCCGATAGTCGGCAATATGTACTGCTCTATCCTCTTCATCTGCCGGAAAAAGTGCGACGGGCTGTATTCACGCTCCTTGAACCGCAAAAACAGATCAGCCACGTCTTTGAAGAGGATCGGCTCCTCTTGCTCCTCGCTTTTTTCCTCCCTCGCCCTTTTTAGATCTATCCCATCTCGTATTATCTGCCGCAGCTCTTGCGCTCTTTTGCGTGCCTCGGCAAGCGAGATAGGGGGATAGTCGCCTATCGTATGCTCTTTCTCTTTACCATCTTGCCTATAGCGTAGCTTCCACACCTTACGACCGCTTGGCAATATGTATAGATAGAGGCCATTGCCGTCGGCAAACTTGTATTTTTTCTCCCTTGATTTGGCTTTTTTGATTTTCGAGTCACTGAGCGGGGTGGTCGTACGTCCCATGGTATCGGCCTTTTCTTGACTTTTTTGGGGTCACAGTGGGTTTGCTCTTTTGGGGTCGCCATTTTGACCCCAAATAGGACCCAAATTTTGCATAGATTGTAATGTAGTATATTGTAGCACATAGGAGTATAGGAAACTTTAAAGTGCCGATTTTTGGAACGTTTTAGAGGTTATTGGAGTTTATCGGAGTCTATTCTGGTGGAGGTGTGGGGAATCGAACCCCAGTCCGAAAACAACCCGCCATAGGCCTCTACGTGCGTAGTAGCGCTGATCCGTCTCGATCACAGCGGGCTCAGCGCCCAAAGCCCGCTGCGATCCAGCCCGAAAGTGTCGATGCCAGGCCGGGCGACCTGACATCCAAGCCCTCTAGAGGATGACCCCGCAAAACCTAGAGCCAGAGGGCAGGCTCTAGTGCGAGGGACCCAATGTGGTTAACTTACGCAGCTACTGCGTAAGCGGGTCGGTATTGTGTATTGTTTGCGTCTATTTGTTTGAGGAGTTTTTACGGCGTTCCTCAAGCCGGCACGCAACCTATGACGGACTGTTCCCGTCGAAGCCATGTCACCCCCATATTTGGGGCAACCAGCCAATATTAGGAGTTTATCTGTTCCTTAATATTTTCTGAAATCTTGGCAATTTTAGCAATTTTTTGCGACCTTGTCAAGTCCTCGTCCAAAAGAATCTTGATAAAGGCACTGCCCACGATCACGCCATCTACGTTTTTGGCTTTCTCTTTAGCCGTTTTTTCATCTACCCCAAAGCCAAGATAGATTGGCGTATTAGTCACTTGGCGTATCTGCTCGACGATGTGATCGAGCTTTTCTTGTTTGCTTGCCCCCGTGATACCGGCATAGGCGACGAGATAAATGAACTTCCTGGCATCTTTGAGGATCTTGGCGATACGCTCGGGTGTATCGGTGGGTGCGACAAAATCGATGAGAGCCAACCCTTGCTCATCAAAAAGGGGCTTGTACTCCAACGCCTCTTCGTAAGGAAGATCGGGAATGATAAAACCGCTTACTCCCAACTCCTTGGCCTCTTGGATGGAGCGCTGCATCCCCCGATGATAGAAAGGATTGAAATACCCCATCCACAGCGTATCGATATGGGAGGCTATTGCCTTGGTAATAGCCAAAGTATCGGCAAACGTGAAGCCCTTTTGCAAAGCCCGTACATTTGCCTCTTCTATGACGGGTCCATCGGCTACCGGATCGCTAAAGGGGATGCCAAGCTCTATGCTATCTACTCCCTTTTCTTTCATCGCCAGTACCAAGTCGATGGTAAACTCTTTATCGGGATAGGCGCTAGTAATATACCCTACAAGTCTCTTCACGATACCCCTTTTTGATTGTAATTGTACCCTTTTTTTGATAAAATGAACGTAATTTGGAGGAGTGATGAAAAAAGAGACGCTACGCACGATCAAAGCACGCAAAGGCAAAGAGAAGCTAGTAATGCTTACTGCTTACGACGCTTTGTTTGCCAAACTTTTCGCCCCTTTTGTCGATATGCTGCTCGTAGGCGATAGCCTTAATATGAGTTTTGCCGGACGAAGCGATACGCTGAGCGCCACGATGGATCAGATGCTCTATCACACAAAAGCGGTCTGTGCTGGAGCGCCTAAAAGTTTTGTGATCTTCGATATGCCCTATGGTAGCTACACCGATCAAATTACGGCACTACAAAACGCCATACGGGTCTATCAAGAGAGCGATGCGGATGCGATCAAACTCGAAGGAGGCAAAGAAAAAGCCCATATCGTCCAGCATCTCGTACAAAACGGAGTGGCGGTTATGGGCCATATAGGTCTGCTGCCCCAGCATGTGCGAGGAGAAGGAGGCTACAAAGTAGTCAGTGACAAAGAGAAGCTCCTCGATGACGCCAAAGCTTTGGAAGAGGCGGGAGCTTTCGCTTTGATCCTTGAGGGGGTCAAAGCTACACTGGCCAAAGATATCACCAACTCCGTATCCATTCCCGTCATCGGTATCGGCGCGGGAGCGGATGTAGATGGACAAGTGCTTGTATGGAGCGATATGCTTGGACTCTTTGAGGAGTTCAAGCCAAAATTCGTCAAGCGATACTGCAACGGGGCAAGTTTGGTCAAAGAGGCGGTACAACGCTACGCAAATGAGGTAAAGAGCGCCCAATTTCCCGACAAGGATCATAGCTACTGATGCAAAGGATCGTTGAGGTAGAGAAATTTAGCGAGGAGCAAAATTTTGAAAGCTCACTTCGCCCTACCCAGTGGAGCGAATATATAGGGCAAGAGAAGATCAAAAACAACCTCAAAATCTTTATCGAAGCTTCAAAAAAGCGTAAAGAGCCTTTGGATCACGTGCTTTTTTTCGGTCCTCCGGGACTTGGAAAAACAACTTTGGCCAATATCATCGCCGCCCAGATGCAAAGCTCCATCAAAACAACGGCCGCCCCAATGATAGAAAAAAGTGGCGATCTTGCCGCAATCCTTACCAATCTCGAAGAGGGCGATATCCTCTTTATCGACGAGATCCATAGGCTCTCTCCTGCTATTGAGGAGATTTTGTATCCGGCGATGGAGGATTACAGGCTTGATATCATCATCGGCAGCGGCCCCGCGGCCCAGACCATCAAGATCGATCTGCCCCGCTTCACCCTCATAGGAGCTACCACAAGAGCCGGGATGCTCAGCTCCCCTCTGAGAGAGCGATTTGGGATGCACTTTCGTTTACAATTTTATTCGCCCCAAGAACTGGCCAAAATCATCTCCAACGGCGCTATGAAACTTGGCAAAAATATCGAACAAGAGGCGGCTTTTGAGATAGCAAGACGCAGTCGGGGAACTCCTAGGATCGCCTTGCGACTGCTCAAACGGGTGCGAGATTTTGCCGATGTGGCGGAAGAGGAAGTTATCACCTTTGAGCGGACCAAGGAAGCTTTGGAGGCTTTAGGGGTGAATGAACAAGGTTTTGATGAGCTGGATGTAAAACTTTTACAGCTCTTAGCCGAGGCGAAAGGCAGACCTTTGGGTCTTGGAACCATTGCAGCGGCACTCAGCGAAGACGAGGGGACGATAGAAGATGTCATCGAACCCTATTTATTGGCCAACGGCTATATCGAACGCACGGCTAGAGGTCGGATTGCCACACCTAAAACCTATGAACTGCTGCGCCTCTCGCCAAAGATACAAAATACACTTTTTTGATGAAACCGATACATTTTTTGGGGATACTTTTCCTCATCATAGGCTATTTTGCCTTTCAAGTCTTTTACCCATTTTTGGGGACGATGACCATCGCTATTTTGCTCGCTCTTGCTACATATAAATTTCATCAATACTTTTTGACAAAACTCCCCGGACAGCTGCTCCCCTCCCTTGCTAGTACGCTGGTCCTTGGAGTGATATTTTTTGCCCCTTTGGTCTATATCATTACCAATGCCGCCACATTCGTTACCCATATCGACTTTGGCATACTGCACCAAACCATAGCCAATTTTAAAAATTGGATAGAAGAGACGATCAAGCAGTACCATCTACTCTCCTCCAATATCGAAGAGTACACCGCCAATTTTGATATCAACGCAATAATCAACTGGATACTCCAAATGGCCACTTATATTGGTAAAAAGAGCGCCAACTTTTTAAAAGATATCGTCCTTATTCTTATCTTTTACTTTTTCTCCACCCTTTATGGTAAGGATGTGCTTCTTTACTTGCAAAATATCATCCCTTTTAAAAAAGAAGATAGCCTCATACTCTTTGAAAATCTCGCCGGAGTGCTTGGGGTCGTTTTTAACTCCATTATCGCCACGGCTATTTTTGAGGGTATCTTGTTTGGTATCATAGCCCAGATCTATGGATATAATGGCTTAATGTTTGGGATACTCTACGGCTTTGCCTCGCTCGTCCCGGTCGTGGGGGGCGTATTGATGTGGCTGCCATTGAGCATTGATCGCTATTTCCACGGCGATACAACCGGGGCTATCGTCATCGCCTTGTACTCTATCCTTGTTATCTCCATTATCGCCGATACTTTTATAAAACCCGTGATCATCCACTATATCGATCGATTGATGCTCAAAGATACCCACATCCGGGTCAACGAGCTGTTGATCTTCTTCTCTATCGTGGCGGGACTCTCAAGTTATGGCTTTTGGGGTATGATCATAGGACCAGCAGTAATCACACTGCTGATCAGTATCCTCAACATCTACCCCAAACTAGCCCGTCACGCTACGTGATGATATGACCTACGAATTTGCTCATATTGTCTATGATTTTGCCGCCTCTACGATACCCAAGACCGCAAGACTCATAAGCAAAAAAGAGCCCGGCTTGGTAGTACCTGCCCTCCTCGTCTTTAGGCAGTTCCACAAACTCTTGATACACCGCTCCAAAAGATCCATACTCTCCATCCCTTTGGGCTACAATCTCTCCATTTGGTCCATAAATGGCAATATTCTCCCCTTCTCGGCCAAAAAAGTGCTTTTTGACATAGGGTTTGTCTTTGAGCGGCTCAAAAGAGGTTTCTAACAAAAGGGGATGGTTTGGAAAAAGATCCCACAAAATCTTGAGCATCCCTTTGCTTTGAAACATCAGGGTATAGGCTGGATTGAGGATAATCGCCCGTTGATTTTTGATAATTTCGGTAAGCAAAAGTGCAAGCTCTGGCTCATCGATGGCGATATTCTCCCAAGGGATGAGTTTAAACCAAAACTCAAAAGGGATATCCTCGCAAAATATCCCCTCCTCACTAAATCCCACCTCATCTACATAACAAAAATGGGTCTCAAAACCGGCTTCAGAGGCAATGACTTCTAAAAGCCTCGTGGTATTTTCATCCTCTACGCTTCCTTTAATGGAGCTAAAAAGTATTTTCCACCCCTCGTACCACTCCTCAAAATTGGAGGGGTCCTCCTCTAGTGTCACAAGGCGGCGAAAATTTTCACGGATCGCTTCATAGACGCTGTTAAACTGACGCTCCTCATCAAGATTGTTATATTTAAGAATCGCCCACTGTAGGATCGCCGTCTCAAAAAGAGCCGTGGGCGTATCGGCGTTAAACTCCAAAAGCTTAATAGGCTTGCCGTCAATCCCACCGGCTAGATCGAAACGGCTATAGATATGCCAATGTACGTCATTCTCCCAGCTCAGTTTCACCGCGTCCACAAGATTAAAGGGAATACCTATGTCGTGGAAGAGATTGTTTTGTATCACATACTCCCCGGCTTCCACAAACATCTCATACAACTCGTTGCCAGCCTCATAATAAGCCTTGGCCTCCTCTTCGCTCACCTCCACCAACTCATCAGCCACATAATCGCTCCCGTCGCTATCGGTATGCCACGCAAATCCTATACTCTCCAAATACTCCTTTGGCAAAGGTTTGACTTTACGAAGTTTTACCATCTCTACCTTTCTTTTTCATATATTTGATTACCCCATAAGGCAAAATGGCCAAAAGCACCATAAAAAAGAATGTGGCATACAAACCGATCATATGGGTATCGTTCATTTTCAACCTCCAAAGCTAAAAGAGCGTTTTGTGGTACTGCCACCTACACTTGGTTTGGGAGCAAAAAAGCCAGTTTTTTTGGGAGCCGTTTTTGTAGGAGCAAAGACGGCAGAACCTTTTTTAAAACTATTGACGCTTCGTCTATAAGCGCTTGGATTTTTGAAACTTCGCTCTCTTTGGTGCTGATATGTAGGATTTTGAAAAAGCTTACTTCCTATCCAGCTCCCAATAATCGCTCCAGCGGCACTAGCTAGTATGGTCTCGCCCAAACTCAGTCCGCCCGAGTTCATTTGGGGATTGACCAAAGGACTTTGACCCGACTCTATTTTTGGAGCCTCTTGGGCAACCAAACGATCAAGCTCCTCCTTACTGAGTATCCTCTCCGTACCATTGATATCTCGCAAAATAACCCGCGTCTGAGAGCTTGGATACTCTTCGACAATTTTGTATTTACCCGGAGCAGTCTCTTCAATCACTACAAAAGCCCCCTGTTTTTTCGCAGCTTCGCTAAATGCGCCCGTGGTGGCAGTTTGCTCTTCGCTCTTCTTTTCACATCCACTCAGCCCCAAGACCAACATAGCCCCAAGACCGCCTACCATCGCATAACTAGACGCTTTTTTGATAAAGTGCATTCTTCCTCCTCAAATAGATATACAGCACAATCGAAACTACGATCATACCCAAAGAGAGTAGTTGGCCCATCGTCATCCAGCCACAACAGATAAACCCTAGCTGAATGTCGGGCGCTCTGAAAAACTCGCATAAAAAGCGAAACGAGCCATACAACATACCATACAGCGCCATCAGCTCTCCGTCAAAGCGCTTATGTTTTCTATACCAAAAGAGAATAACAAAGGTCAAGAGCCCCTCGCAAAAAGCCTCATAGAGCTGGGAAGGGTGGCGTAAAGTAGAGCCTACATAAATACCCCACGCTACATCCGTAGCCCGCCCTACAAGCTCTTGGTTCAAAAAATTGCCAATACGCCCAAAGGTATAGCCCAAAGGTACCGAAACCGCCACAAGATCCATAAGCTGCCAAAAATTTTTATTATACTTTTTAGTATAGAGCCATGTGGCTATCAAGAAGCCTATAATCGCCCCATGGTAACTAAAGCCCCGGATGCCTACGAAATGGCCGTTTAAAAAAGGATTGAATATTTGCCAAGGATGCGTAAGATAGTACAAGGTATGAGGATCGTAAAAGAGTATGTAGCCAAGTCTCGCTCCTAAAATCACGCCCGCTTCGGCCCAAACAAAGTAGATATCAAGCTCTTTGGGCGTAAATGGGAGATGATCGTGTTTGACCAACCACTGGGCAAACCAGAGCGTAACCAAAAGGGCTAGCACATACATGATCCCGTACCAGTGTACGGGAAAGCCAAAAAGATGAAACGCCACGGGATCAAAATGTTCGTAGATATGGTTCCAGTAGTGCATCGCCCTCCTTGATCACGAAGTCAAGGAATTATATCCAATTCCTTAGGCCGCTTTTTTCTCTTTTCGCTCATACTCTTCCAAAAGCTTGTCCAGCAGCCCAAAAAGCTCTTCGGAAGTATGCTCGAGCTTTTGAAACTCTTTATAGATATCATCTTGATGCTGCAATAAAAACTCCTCAAAATCGGGTCTTTGCACGATACTGATAATCCTTTTGGAGTAGTCGTGAATTTTTTTGTGGGGGACGGATATTTGTTGGAAAATAGGACTCGAACCATAAAGCTTTTTCCCCTCGCTTTGGTACCATTGACCAAAATCGCAATGCTTTTCATCCACATAAGGGTTCTCAATCTCTCCGCTAAAGAAGTTGCGGTAGACCACTTTGTTTTTGTAGATGATATGATCGAGCTTGAATTTGGTAATGTTGATAATGTGCTGGATAAGATTGGCTAAACGTTTGGATGTGGACGCTTTTTTGGTAAATGTTTGAATGGAATTTTTAAACTCTTTGAGAGCCTGAGCCGATTCATTGGCTATCTTTTCCATCCTCAAGGAGTTCTCCACGCTTTTTTTACTCTCTTCTTGCAGTTCGCTGAGTACTTTACGCACATCCTCCGTAGATTTTTGGGTCTTCTCTGCCAACTTTCGCACCTCATCGGCCACCACGGTAAAACCTTTACCCATCTCCCCGGCACGCGCCGCCTCTATAGCGGCGTTAAGAGCGAGCAAGTTGGTCTGATCGGCGATATCGTTGATGAGCTTGATGATATCGTTGACATTGGAGGCCTTTTTATTCAAAGACTCTATTACGATGTTGGACTCGTTGATCATATAGATAAGTTTAGTCGTCGACTCCATAATTTTATCGAGTCTATGGGTAATCTCTTGGGAATTTTTTGAGATACTCTCACTATTTTGCACAATCTCCTTAACCTTTTGGATAGAGCTCATAAGATCGTTTTTGATAATAGCCAAACCTCCGGCCACTCCACCTCCAAGCTGTCCTACTTTGGAGTTGAGCTTCTCTTTTTCCATAAATTTCTCTTTAATCATAATGTTATGGATCGATTTGTTGATTGACTCGGCGATTTCGCGAAATTTCCCTTGGTACTTGGAGATGTCTATCTTTGTAAACTTTTTCTTTTCAAGATTTTTGAGCACTGTATTGGCCTCATTTAAAAATCCGTCCACTTGACGCATAAAACTCAAAAGATTATCATACATCTCTTTGAGCTCACCCGTATCGTTTAGAGCGATATTGTAATCAAAAATTCCGTTTTTAGCCTTTTGTACCATCAAAGAGATGGCTGAGAGATTTTTTCTAATATTTAAGACATTGATAAAGATAATCAACGCACACAAAAAGTTGAAGATATTGATAACGAAGATAGAGCTTACGCCGTTTTTGTAGATCTCATATCCTAAGGAGATGGAAAAAAGAAGTATCGAAGCGATGTTGGCATATTGAATCTTTTGTAGCGAAGAGAGCTTCATACCCATCCTTTTTGTCTATTATCGACAATGGATGGGCATTTTTTAGCCTACTTTAGGATCACCCTCGCATGCAGCGGCTGGGTAGGCCGGTTGTTATGTCCCATAATTTTTTGCATCTGCTCTAACTGCTCCTTGCTCGCTTCTACGGGTGTTTTGAGTACGATCCAGCGTACGCCCTCGGTACACGGGGGCGTGGTAAAGGAGCCGTCGTATCGGTAGTAATCGACCTTTTTGGGAAAGAGATCGCCCGGATTAAACATCTCTTTAAGCTTTTTAGGATGGCCCGGTCTTGGATCAAGATCGGCCAAAATTCGTGAGAGTGCTAGATTTGGCTTGCCCTCTTGAAACATCACGGCCACGACCAGATACTCTCCATCCTTGCTTTTATGTACGAGGTGGGCCTCCATGGGAAAATGTTGACCATTTATCGTATTTTCGCTTGGCGTATGGAAATGAAACTGCACCAGATCAAAAGGAATTCCATCAATGCTAAACTCGTTTTTGCCAATAGTGCTCACTTTTATGGTATGGCCATTATTTACCACCTCTTGGGCATTACCGGTATAGTAGACTTTAGGATCAGGAAGCTTGGCCTCTATAAGACGATGAATATCTACAGGAGATTGATTGGCTCCTAAAGCGCACAAACGAAACCGCGGATCTATCTCACCCCAATGGACAGGGCCGCTTTTACCTTTATAGCTCCAGTGGGCATGCTCAGCATGATACCCCGCACCCGTCACTCCCGCCCAAGTAAACACTGCGGCCACACAGATTGTCGCAAGTCTCTTCATCCGCTTATCCTTTTTTAACTCTATTATAAATTAAATAGGATTAATCCTCTTTTAAAGCTTCGGCTATCAGCTCCACCGGATTTTTAAAGACCGCTTCTACGCCGTTTTGGTACAAAGAGTTGCTAATCTGCACCCGACATGCGCTACACTCCGCACTTACCACCTGGGCTCCGCTTTGGGCGATCATAGCCGCTTTTGGCTTGCCCGCAGCCTCGGCTAGATGAAACTTCTCTGTCTGGATCGTAACCCCGCCAAAGCCGCAACAGCGGTTGGGGTCCTCCATCTCTTTGAGTTGATAGTTTTTGGCCAAAAGGGCTCTTGGCTCTTGCCAGATGCCTTGGACCTTTCTGGCGTGACAGGCGTCGTGATAAGTAATAGTGGGCAGCCGTTTACCTTTTTTGGCCAAAATATCCGATAATTTCGTATGGTGATAGAGCCACTCGGTGGCCATATATATTTTTTTGTTGAGCTTCCTTGTCCGCTCGGCCCACGCATCCATCCCCCTGTTTTCAAAAAAGACCTCCCAGTCGTGTCGGATCATGGCACTACAGGTGGCCTCCGGGATAATGATCGCCTCCACCTCGTCGATAAAGCTCTCAAAATATTCGATATTTTTCTTGGTCAAATACTCCACCGTATCAAAATCCCCGGTAAAATAGGCCGGCGCCCCACAGCATAGCTGCTTTTTGGGGATAAAGATCTCGTAGCCTAGAGTCTTGAGGATATCCACCAGACTATCACCGATCTGGGTGTAGTTGTAGTTGGCCAAACATCCGATGAAGATGGCGACCTTTGGGCCTTTTTCTTTGTTGAGGCGGCTTGGGTATTTGTTTAAAAAGCTCTTGCTTTTGAGGGAGGGGAGCAAGCGATCCTTTTTGATCATGGGCAGCTCGAAGCGAGGCAAAAGCCCTCTGCCCTTTGGCTCTTTTTTCAAAGCGCAGCTATGAAAGACGAAACCCAGCTTGTTGGCCAAATCCATCACGAAGCGGTGGCGAAGGAGCCAAAAAAAGGCCCGTTTGTACCAGGCTATCCCGTACTTTTTGGCGATGTCTGCTCGCACCTCCTCGATAATCATATCCGTAGGCAGGTCGTTTGGGCAGACATCGACGCAGTTGGTACACAAAAAGCAGCTCTCAAAGATATCTTTGGCCTCGCGGTCCAGTTCAATCGCCCCCTTTTGGTAATCGCCTAGCAGTTCGATAAAACCTCTAGGGCTCGTCACCTCGTCGGGATTGACCTGATGGATGGTGCAAGTGGGGATACACTTCCCGCACTTGATGCACATATCGCTTATTTTGCTGTATTCAAACACCTTTATACCCTTTGCAGCTTCATACTATCCAAATAGAGCAAATACCCCCGAGCCTCTTTGCCCAGTAGCCGTTTGATGGCTAATTTGTAAAAATTTACCTGCTTGAAGTAGGGACGCTGATCTTGGGGCGTGGCGCTTTTATAATCGATCACCACCGCCTCCTCGCCCAAAAAAAGATGGTCGATTATACCCATATGTCCATCAAGAATGAATGGTATTTCACGAAAAGAGTCCATTCCAAAGCTTTCCTCAAGCTTTTTGACCTCTTCCACCCTTTTGGCGATCTGCTCAAAATCTAACTCAAAAAGGGCGTAACGGCTTTGCACATACTCCATCCCTATTTCTAGGGCTTGATGGTAGGCGTTGCCCAGCGTAATGGCACGATAATCGTTTGGCTCGTACTCCTCCTCTACCTCCTCTACAAACTCTTGGAGCCCGTAGGAGTGAAGCTCCAAATCAAAATGCCCCTCCTTTTGAGGCATACTAGGCTTGGTCTGTACTTTTTGCAGCGCTCCTCGCACCTCCTCGCTTAAAAAGTCAAAACGCCTGCTCTTTGGTTTTTTTATTACGAAAAGTCCCTCTTGGGCTCTTGTGAGGGCCACATATGCTACGTTTTGAAGCTCTTGGGCTTTTTGTTTTCGCTCCTCCTCCAAGGCTAGGGCGTACTCCTTATCCACTGCCTCTTTATCCTTTTGACGCAACCAGAAGCGATCTGGAGTGATGCCTCTTTGCTCAATGAGCAGCTTGGAATTTTTGTCTCTATCTTGCCCCAAAGTGTCCAGCACGATCACATACTCAAAAGCGAGCCCTTTGGACTTGTGGATGGTGAGCACCTCTATCCCCTCTTTGGCGCTTGGCATCTGCAGCTCGCACTCGCCAATATGCTGGATAAACTCCTCAATATCTTTATACGCAATCGCCTCTTGGAGCAGTAGCTGCACGCTCTCATCCCAAAAATCAAAAGTTTTGGCCAGCTTTTTAATGGCGGCCACGGGTTTGAGTCCCTCGATAGAGGGAAACTTCTCAACTTTTTGCCCCAAAAAACTCTCAAAATGGAAACGATACAGCGACGGGCTCCCTCCTTGATGCAAATAGATGATCAAATCGATAAGAGCCTTGGCTCGGGGCTGATGGATCATAAGCTTCGAGCTGCTTGTAACCGCTTTTAGCCCAAGAGTACCAAGATGCTCGGCCACTTTTTGGACATCTTGATTCGTCGGCACCAAAATAGCGATTTGCTCGGGCCGTACGCCAACGTTTTGCAGCTTTTCCAAGGCCTGATCCAAACTCTGTAACAACTCCTCGCTTTGCTTGACCTCTACATATCCGCCCGCTTTGGCGCTTTTTTGCGCCAGTCCAAACTGATCATTCACATATTCTACGATGTGCGATTGTGAGCGATAATTGCGTCCTAGCTCCTCTTCTTCCATCCCGTAGCGCTCTTTGACATAATCAAAAAGTTTGGCATTGCCTCCCCGAAAGCCATAGATCGCTTGCTTCTTGTCCCCTACATAAAAGAAGCTGCGCCACTCGTTGGTAGATGCTATCTCGTCTACTATGGGCTCAAAAATTCTCCAATCTTCGGTGGATGTATCTTGAAACTCATCGATAAGGATATGTTGGAGTCTACTATCGAGGCGAAAATACAAAAAGTGGCTGTCGATGCCTCGCTGCAAGATATCATATGTCAGATGCTTGATATCGGTAAAATCGAGCCGTCCCAGCTCTAAAGCTCTGCTAAGTCTTGCTTGCTTGTAAAGCCCGTAAAAATCGAAAAGTTTGTGTAAAAAGTAGGACTCTTTGAAGCGAAAGTAGGCTTTAAGCTCCTTTTTAAAACCCAAAAAGAGCTCATCTCCTTGCTTGCACTCTTTGATCCCTTTGGTTTCGCACAGACTCTCTTTTTTTATCCAAGCCCTAAGGTCCCCCGATTTGGTAAAGAGCGCTTCTTGTAATGGACGCTCAGGATCAAACTCTTTTTGTTTGGCTTTGGTACCATGGACTTGGACAAACTGGGCAAGACGCCGGTAGGCGGCAAAGAGCTGCTGGGTATTGTCGGGCAAAAGGGGAGGAGGCGCAGGAAGCTCCTTGTCCTTTTCATACAACAAAGCAAAAAAATCCTCCAATCCCTTTTGATCGAACCATCTGGCAAACCGAACAAAATCGCTAAAGCTCTTTGGGTCCAAACTTTGCAAAAAGAGCTCAAATCCCTCGTGGCTTCCAATCTCAAAATCACTGGCCACCCCGGCGTAGTAGGAAAATTTTCTCAAAATCCGCTGCACGAAAGAGTCGATGGTCATAATGAAAATATCGGCGTCCAAAAATCTCTCATGTAGATATGAGAGCTTTTGCTCAATCTTTTTTGGCTCCTCTTTGAGCCAATCCGCCCAGATTCGTACTCTTTTTGGATCTTTTTGAGATAAAAAAAGCCCTACCCGCTCGCTCATTTCATGCGCCGCTTTGTTGGTAAAAGTGATAGCTAGCACCTCTTTGGGATCGGCGCCGCTTAACAGCAATCCCACATATCGCATCGCAAGAGCGTAGGTCTTCCCCGTCCCCGCACTCGCTTCCAAAGCCAAGAGTCGTTTCATGATATTTTTTCAGCGCCCAAAGACCTCACCCTTGAAGGCTAAGAGGAGAGTGCTTACTTGACCTCCTTTCACAAAGTTCGTTGCTTTCTTATCTTACGATTTTGACCCGTAAAGCCAAGAAGCCTCAGCGTGCCTCTATACTAAAAAGTACCGGCAACTAGCCCCTTGCAGCCAAATAGATACTCGCAAAATCGACAATACCCCATATCCTCGCATCTACTCGCTTGTTTGGGTAATTTTTCAAGGGCGTTGGCCACTCTCTCTTTTGCTTTATCTACCGGTACTTTTTGCAGCAGCGTATTGGAGATGTCCCAAAAATAGACCTCATCG
>WGAT01000074.1 GCA_015494715.1 Campylobacterota bacterium | reverse complement strand
GCCACCCCGTTTTTGACCTGCTCTAAGACCTTGCATCGAGGATCTAGGAGCACTTCGTCGCTGATATCGATATTGCGATGCACGGGGCCCGGATGGAGGATGAGGATATCTTTATCGCCGATAAGCTCCTTGGTGATGCAGTAGTCACTGCCATAATCTTTGAGGCTGGCGTAGATGGGATAGGTGTGGCGCTCGGTCTGGGTACGCAGACTCATCACAACATCTATCTCGTCGATCACCTCTTTAAGATAGGTAGCCGTGGGTAGATCGCTTTGTGGCAAGAAATGGGGCGGGGCGACCAAGATCACTTGCATGCCAAAGCGTCGCAGCAGCTCGATATTGGAGTTGGCCACACGGGAGTTTTTGATATCGCCTACGATCGCTACCCTTTTTCCTTGCACCTCGCCAAAATGGCATTGTATGGTGAAAAGGTCCAAAAGGGCTTGGGTGGGATGGGCGTGGGCGCCATCGCCCCCATTGATCAAAGAGCAGCTGACATATTGGGAGAGGATTTGGGGTACGCCAGAGTGCTGATGGCGTACGATAATGGCGTTGGGACCCATCGCATCAAGATTGGCGGCGGTATCAAAGAGGGTTTCGCCCTTGTTGGTCGAGCTTTTGGCTACATCTAGATGGACTACCTCGGCTCCCAATCTCTTTGCGGCAATTTCAAAGCTGCTTCTAGTCCTTGTGGAGTTTTCAAAAAAGATAGTGATGATGAGTCTGTTTTTGAGCAGTTGGGGTACAGGTGCCGCCAAATACGCACTAGCCTCTTTGAAAATACCCAAAATCTCTTGATCGCTTAGATCCTTAGTGGTGATAAGATGGTGTGCCATTTCACGTTCGCCTCACATTTATTTGATATATTATACAAAAAAAAGGAGTTCCTATGAAAAGGATGGCTCTTTTTATCTCTTTGTGTCTGGCGTCCCAGCTTTTTGGCGAAGTGGTGCATTTTGTCAAACGGGTTCGGGTCCAAAAAAGCGTGGAGGTCCATCATATCGTTACGAAAAAAGTCCCTTACGAGGAGTGTTGGGAAGAGGAGATTCCAGTAGAGGAGTACGATGAGGGGAGCGATACTCTAGGCGCTATTATCGGAGGAGCCGCCGGCGGGATTTTGGGTCATCAAGTAGGTGGTGGCAGCGGCAAGACGGCGGCTACGGTGGGAGGGGCGATCATCGGTACGCTGGTAGGTAAAAATTTAGCCGAGCGCGGTCACGAGCGCCCCGGATATAAAAGAGTGCGACGCTGCCGCACCCGTTACAAAGAGAGCGAGGATACCATAGTCGAATATAAAAATATCGCCAAAGTGATGGGGCGGCGTATCGTCAAATATAGCGATAGGCCTTTAGATTTCATCACGGTGGATGTAACCCTTGAATACTGATGGCAGATCAAGGGGGACTTTGCCAAAATAGTCTGTAAAAAAAGGGTAGCTTATTTTGAAAAATTCCTCTTTGTCCTCGTAAAGATTGAGATACCAGTGGTGGGAGATTTTTTGGTTTTTGAGGGCTTGGAGGCTCAGCAGCGTATCGTTGATGCAGCCAAGTTTAGAAGGAGCCACGAGCAAGGCTTGGGCTTGGAGTGCTTGAATGAGATCTATCATAAAAAAATCTTTTTCTATGGGGACCATCAGTCCACCGGCCCCCTCAATAAAAAGAATGTCACAAAGCGCTTCGATCTTGGCTATTTTTTCTTCGATCTTTTTTATGTCGATACTACTTTTGCCTTTAGCTATGTAAGGGGCTGCCGGGAGCTCAAATTGGTAAGGGACGATATCCTCAAGGGTAAGGCTTTTTAAGCTTGGATTAAGCTCTTGACATTTGGTAAAAAGTTTGCTACCATCGTCGGGACTGCCGAGTACTCCCGTCTCTATAGGTTTGATCACCCCAGGTTTTAAGCCGACTTTTTTGGCAATATCGAGCAGCCGCAGCGTAGTATAGGTTTTGCCTACACCTGTGTTGGTGGCTGTGATAAAGATACGCATCTAACTCCTTTGGGTTTTTAGAAATTTATATTACAATAAATGAAAAACGAGGGGAGAAATTGGCCACAAAAGTAAAGACCAAAGAGATAACAAAACTCGAAGAGCCAAAAAGATACAAGGTCTTTTTGCTCAACGACGACTATACGACGATGGATTTTGTCATCGACGTATTACAAGAGGTCTTTCATAAAAGCTATGAAGAGGCTGTGGAGATTATGCTCACGGTCCATAAAAAGGGCAAAGGGCTTTGTGGCGTCTATACCTATGAAATCGCCGAGACCAAGGTAGATCAGGTACATCGCCTAGCCCGAGCCCACGAGTTTCCGCTCAAAGCGACAATGGAGGAAGAGTGATGATAAGCAATCAACTAAATTCGATTTTTAAAGAGGCGGTACGTTTTGCCAAACGGCATCGACACGAATATTTAACCGTAGAGCACGTTTTTTTGGCGCTGCTAAACAGCCAAGAGGGCGCACGCATTCTCAAAGAGGCCGGAGCCGACACCCTTTTGATGCGAAAAAAACTGATCCAGCATCTAGAAAACACCCTCAAACCGCTGCCTGAAAATGTCGTTCGAGAGCCTTTTGAGACCGTGGCGCTCTCGCGGGTGATAGAGAATATGATCCGCCATATCCAAAGCGCGGAGAAGAAAGAGGCGACAGTGGGGGATCTGCTGGCGGCTCTGTTTGACGAGGAGCACTCCTATAGCGTCTATTTGCTCAAGGAGCAAGGCATTAGCAAACTCGATATCCTAGAGATTATCTCCCATCAGCCAGAGCCCTTGTCCGAAGAGCGGCACAAAGAGGAGAAAAACGGCGTCGCAGAAGATTCCTATTTGGCCAAATTTACGATCGATTTGCTCAAAGAGGCCAAAAAAAGCAGAATAGATCCGGTGATTGGACGGGACAAAGAGATCGAGCGGGTGATGCAAATACTTTGTCGAAGAAAAAAGAACAATCCGCTGCTCGTAGGGGAGCCAGGAGTGGGGAAAACGGCTATCGCCGAGGGTCTAGCGCTCAAAATTGCCGCCGGCCAGATCCCCGATGTGTTGGAGGGGGCGAGCCTGTACTCTTTGGATATGGGGGCGTTGCTGGCGGGTACCAAATACAGAGGGGATTTTGAAAAGCGGCTCAAAGGTGTGATCGAGGAGCTCAAAACGATCCCCAACGCCATATTGTTTATCGACGAAATCCACACAATCGTAGGAGCGGGCGCCACACAAGGCGGTAGTATGGACGCTTCCAATATGCTAAAACCTGCCCTCGCCAGTGGTGCGATCAAATGTATTGGAGCGACCACCTATAACGAATTTCGTAACTTTTTGGAAAAAGATAGAGCTCTGAGCCGCCGTTTTGCCAAAGTGGATGTCAAAGAGCCCGATCTTGAGACCACATTCAAGATCCTCAAAGGGCTCAAAGAAAAATATGAGCGCCACCACAGGGTCAAATATCAAGTGCGTGCGTTAAGAAGCGCCGTGGAGCTGAGCGACAAATATATCAACGATCGCCAGCTACCAGACAAAGCGATCGATCTTATCGACGAGGTGGGGGCGAGTTTTCATCTGCTCAAAAAGCGCCGAAGCGTGGTAACCGTCAACGATATCGAAGATACCATCGCCAAAATGGTAGGCTTGCCGCCCCAAAGGATTACTAGTGACGATCTGAGTATTTTGGCCAATCTCGAAGAGCGGCTTAAAGAGCGCGTGTTGGGTCAAGAGGAGGCGGTAGACCACATCGCCATGGCGATCAAGCGAAGCCGTGCCGGCCTCAATCCGCCCAACAAGCCGATCGGCTCTTTCTTGTTTGTTGGACCAACGGGCGTGGGTAAGACGGAACTGGCCAAGGAGCTGGCAAGAACGATGGGCGTGCATTTTGAGCGTTTTGATATGAGCGAATATATGGAAAAGCATGCCGTCTCACGCCTCATCGGTGCGCCTCCGGGGTATGTTGGCTACGAAGAGGGGGGACTGCTGACCGAGACGATACGAAAGCACCCCTATACCGTGCTTTTGCTCGACGAAATAGAAAAGGCACATCCGGATCTGATCAATATTTTGCTCCAAGTGATGGATAACGCCACGCTTACCGACAACAACGGCAACGTGGCCGATTTTAAGCATGTGATACTGATTATGACCTCGAATGTGGGGGCGACCGAAGCCAATATCATGGGATTTAAAAAAGAGTCTGTCAGTAAGTTTGATGAAGCTTTGAAGCAGTACTTTACGCCAGAGTTTCGCAACCGCCTCGATGCGATCATACGCTTCAAGCCTTTGAGCCCTGAGATTGTGGAGGGGATTGTGGATAAATTCATTGAAGAGCTCAATCAGCAGCTAGACAATAAAGGGATCTGGCTCGAACTCACCCCTGCGGCTAAGAAATATCTGGCCAAAAAAGGGTATAGCGAAGAGCTAGGCGCCAGACCTTTGGCACGGGTGATCAGTGAGGAGATTAAGACTCCGTTGACCAATGAGATACTCTTTGGCAAACTCAAGCACGGCGGCAAAGTGCTCGTGGATGCCACAGAGGATAAGCTGAGCTTTTCGTTTCAATGAGCTTGATTCCACGACTTTCGCCCTATGACTATATCTTCCCAAATCCCATGGATGCCAGCCCCAAAGGGTTGGTGGCCTATGGGGGCGATTTGCATCCTCAAAGAGTGCTGGCAGCTTATAAACGGGGGATTTTTCCTTGGTACAACGAAGGCGATCCTATTCTTTGGTGGTCGCCAGACCCTAGACTCGTGCTCTATCCCAAAGATATCAAAATTTCACGATCGCTCAAAAAGAGTCTTAAAAAGTTTGAGGTGCGAGTCGATAATGATTTTCGCCAAGTAATCCAAAATTGTAAAAATATAAGAGATGAGACATGGATACTCCCCGAGATCGTAGAGGTCTTTTGCGAGCTGCACGAGATGGGTTTTGCTCATAGCATCGAGACCTATAAAGAGGGTGAGCTTGTGGGAGGGCTTTACGGATTGAGTCTAGGAGGCGCTTTTTTTGGCGAGAGTATGTTTAGCCGCGTCAGCGACGCTTCAAAAGTGGCTTTGGTGCATCTAAGCCAGATTGCCCAAGAGTTTGGTTTTGATTTTATCGACTGTCAGATTCCTAGCGCTCATCTCAAACGCATGGGGGCGGTGGAGATTAGCAGAGCGAGATTTTTAGAAGAGCTCGATATCGCTTTGCAAAAGCCCGGACGCTACGGAAAATGGGAGCGCAGAGAATAGATGAACATTTTTTTAAAGAGGTAGGAGTATGTATTTAGAGAATATCGATTTCTCTTTATGGGCCGATTTTATCGAAAGAGAATTTTTAGATACCAAATTTAAAGAGCTCATATCCCAAAACATTATCAACGGCGCTACGAGCAATCCGGCTATATTCAAAGAGGCTATCCTCTCCTCTGCCGCTTATCAAGAGCAGCTTAAAAGTTTGCAGGCTCTAGAGCCAAAGGCAAAATATGAGGCGTTAGCCATAGCCGACATTCAAAAGGCTGCCGATATTTTGCGGCCTTTGTATGTAAAGGGTGACGAGGGATTTGTGAGTTTGGAAGTCGATCCAAGGCTCGCCGATGACGCCAAGGGCACGATAGCCGAGGCGAAGCGGCTCTTACAAGCTATCGACAGACCTAATGTGATGATTAAAGTCCCCGTTACGCCTGCTGGATGCGCTGCGATAGAGGAGCTAGTAGGTGCTGGGGTGCATGTGAACGCCACGCTTATCTTTTCTCCAAATCAGGCTCAAGAGTGTCTAGATGCGATGGAGCGGGGTTTGAAAAAAAGCGATAAGAGCCACTGCGTCCTGAGCGTCTTCGTAAGCCGCTTTGATAGAAAGCTCGATCCCATCCTTCAAGCCAAAGGATTGCCTACGGGCAAAGTAGGCATCATGAACGCCGCCAAGATCTACAATATGCTCAAAAAGCGAAACTTGCCAAATACCAAGACACTTTTTGCTAGCACGGGCGTTAAAGGGAGTGCATATCCGCCACACTACTATATCAGCGAGCTGCTAGCTCCCCATACTATCAATACGGCTCCCATTCATACGATAGAAGCTTTTGTCCAAAGCGGCGACAAGGAGCCAAAACTGCCCGTTCCCAATGAGGAGATCGAGCGATTTTTTTCCATGCTCAAGGCCAATGGGATTGATATGAAACAGATCTATTACGAGCTTTTGCGCGAAGGGCTTGAGGCGTTTGTCAAAGCTTTTGAGGAGATTTTAAAAGAGTTGGAATGAAACAGCCAGTAGATTTTGATCCAAAAACTCACGATTATCGAATGACGAAGCTGGTGCGCGGCTATTTGCAGCAGCTTATAGAATATGGAGGAAGTGACCTACACATTAAGGCCAATGCACCAATCTACGCTCGGGTGAGCGGGGATATCGTACCTTTGTCCAAGGAGCAAATCTCTAAAGAGGATGCTTTGCTCTTGGCCAAGGAGCTACTCAAAAGCCGTTTTCATGAACTAGTGGAACAAAAAGATGTGGATTTAATATTTATTTTGAATGAGGATCACCGCTTTCGGGTCAACATTTTTTTTCAAATAGACGGAGTTTCCGCCGTTTTTCGCGTCATCCCCACAAGAGTAAAGAGCATAGAGGAGCTCAAACTCCCCCCCCAGATCAAAAAGATCGCTCAGTTTAAAAGAGGTTTGGTGCTGGTGACCGGGATTACGGGAAGCGGGAAGTCTACGACGATGGCCGCACTCTTGCACGCCATCAATACCCAAAGGGCCGAGCATATCATCACCATAGAAGATCCCGTGGAATTTGTCCATAAAAATATCAATTGTATCGTCAACCAACGAAGCCTTGGACAAGATACCCCCTCCTATGCCAGAGCTTTGCGAGCGGCACTTCGAGAAGACCCCGATATTATCGTTGTGGGTGAGATGAGGGATCTCGAGACCATCGAGATGGCGCTGCATGCGGCCGAGACCGGCCACTTGGTTCTCTCGACGCTCCATACCCTCGATGCCAAGGAGACGGTCAACAGAATTATCTCCGTCTTTCCCATAGAGGAGCAAAACCGCATCCGTTTGGTGCTCGCTTCGGTTTTGGAAGCGATCGTCTCCCAGCGGCTCGTTAAAACCAAAAAAGGGGGCAGAAGGGCGGCTTTGGAGATTATGTTTAAAACCCAAAGGATAGCAGAGCTTATAGCCCATCAGCAAGAAAACGAGATACCAGAAGCGATTGAGGCGGGCGAAGTCTATGGGATGCAGACTTTTGACCAAGCGCTCTTAAAACTCTATGAAGAGGGCGTAATTGATGAGGAAGAGGCGCTATCCAACGCCTCTTCGCGAGCCGATATGGCCCTTAAGATCAAAAAGTCAAAAGATGAAAAACAAGTAAGTATCGTAGGGGATCAAGACGGGGTCATTGGATTAAAGATTTAAGATGGTATAAAACTTTTTTGGCTATAATTAGCGCCTATTTTAGACAAAAGGGAGCGATATGTTAGAAGGCATCGTTAGAGAGAGTACTGGTAAAAAGGCGACCAAGGCCTTGCGACGGGATGGTTATCTAGTTGCCAACATTTATGGAAAAGAGTTTGACAACATCCACGCAGCGTTTAAAAAGGGTGAATTTATCCGAGCCGTGCGCCATAAAAATTCTTTGGCTTTTCCTGTAAAAGTAGGCGATAAAGAGCTCAAAGTGGTCGTCCAAGAGTACCAAAAAGACCCCGTGACTTATGATCTGCTGCATGTGGATTTGATGGTAGCACAGCCTGGCGTGGTGACATACTATATGGTCCCTATCAAAATCGTAGGTACGCCGATTGGTCTAAAAAACAAAGGGGTGCTCGTCACGTCCAAGCGACGAATTAAAGTCAAAGGGGCTATCGAAAATATTCCAGACAGCATCACGCTCGATGTCAGTAACCTCGACGTGGGGGATGCGATTTTGATTAGAGATATCGAGCTGCCAGAGGGTGTAGAGCATATGACACCTGAGCATGTGGCTGTCGTTGGTGTGGTCAAAGCCAAGTAATGTATCTTCTCGTCGGTCTGGGGAATCCCGGAGCGAAATATGAAAAAAATCGTCACAATGTCGGTTTTATGGTACTCGATCGCTTGATCGAAGACCTCAAACCGACTCCCATCTTCAAAAAAGAGTTTAAAGGCGAGCTGTATAAATCGCAAGATATTTTGCTTCTTAAACCCTCTACTTTTATGAATCTGAGCGGTCAAAGCGTTTTGGCCGTCAAAAATTTTTATAAAATCCCATTAGAGCATATTGTTGTTGTCCATGACGATCTGGATCTGGCTTTGGGCGCTCTTCGTTTTAAACGAGGCGGCGGTAGCGGCGGACATAATGGTCTAAAATCCATTGACTCTTTGGTGGGGTCGGACTATTTGCGGGTACGTTTTGGTATCGGTAGACCTAAGCGCAAGGAGCAGGTGGTAGCATATGTGCTTAGCGATTTTGGCGCCCAAGAGCTCGAGTGCATCGAGCCCATACTCCAAAAAGCCGCCGAGGCGGCGCTGGCTTTGAGCCGTGAGAGTTTGGAAAAAGTGCGGGCTCGCTACTCCCAAAAAGGGAGCGAGTGTAAAGAGATGTGATGGTAAGCAGATATCTGGGGAGGTTATATCTTAAATATATCTTTTTAATCCTTTTTTCGTTGGTGCTCTTTTTTGTGGGGCTTGATTTCGTACAGGCTCTTAAATCATTGCCCTCGTCGGCCAGTTTACAAATTTTATACGCTTTGTACCGCTTTTTTCATGGGGTGGACGTGCTTTTTCCCATCAGTCTCGTTTTTGCCATGATCTCGCTCAAGCTCCACCTCATACGCTCCAACGAACTTGTGGCCTTTTATGCGGCCGGATATAGTAAAAAGGCCCTTATTCGTCCGCTTTTTTTGATAGCCATAGTGCTGACTTTTTTCTATTTGATCCTTCATATGACCTCTTTTAGCTATGCGGACGAATATGCAAAAAATATCAGAAAATTTCATACCTTTGTGAGCTCTACCAAAAATCTCTTTTTTAAATATAAACAGAGTTATGTTTATTTTGACGAGCTTATCCCTTTGCAAAAGAGTGCCAAAAGGGTGCGGATATTTGAGCTCAACGGCAGTAGCGAGCTCTCCTCTTTGATTTTGGCAAAAAAGGCTGCGTTTCATCAAGAGAGCTGGCATCTGCCCAACGCCACCGTCGTCAAAAAACTACCCCATAAAATAGTTATCTTCTCCAAAGATATCGATACGCTTCAAGGCTATAGACCCACAATACTCGATAGCGTCTATGAGGGCAAGACCGCCATCTCGTTGCTTGATGCCATCTACGCCTTTAGGCTGTTTAAAAAGCAGCATATCCGTACGAAAAAGATTGAGGCGGTCATATTGTATCAGCTCTTTTTCCCCTTTTTTGCTCCATTTTTAATGGTAATAATCTTTTATTTCGTCCCCGTTACCGCACGGCTTGGCAATCTGGGACTTTTTAGTTTTGGAGCGATGCTTGCCGCACTCGTTACTTGGGGCCTGCTCTACGCCTTGGCCAAGCTTGCCTTTACGGAGTCGATAGATCCGTTTCTAGCTATCGTAGCGCCCCAAATTTTGCTTTTTGGGGTTGCTCTTTGGTTTTATAAAAAGTTTTAGCACTTTTTTGATAATATTGGGGCAAAAAAGGAGTCCCCTTGGATTACCGCAAGCTGGCCCAAAAGTACGATACTCCTTTGTATGTGTACGATTTTGGCGAAGTGGCCAAAAACTATGCAGCCATCAAAAAGGCCTTTAAAGCCAGAAAATCCCTTATTGCCTATGCCGTCAAAGCCAACTCCAACTTGAGTCTGCTTAAACTCCTAGCCAATCTTGGCAGTGGAGCCGATTGCGTGAGTATCGGCGAGATCAAGCGAGCCTTGCTGGCTGGTATCCCAGCATACAAGATCATTTTTAGCGGCGTGGGCAAGCGTGACGAGGAGATCGCCGAGGCACTGGAGAAAGATATCTTGTACATCAATATCGAAAGCGAAGCCGAGGGGCATAGAGTAGAACGGATCGCCAAAGAGCTTGGCAAGGTAGCCAGGATTAGCGTGCGGGTCAATCCCAATATCGATCCCAAGACGCATCCCTATATTTCCACGGGTTTGAGCGAGAATAAATTTGGCGTGGATATCGATACGGCCAAGCGGCTCTATCTTTTGGCCAAAAAGAGCCCCTATCTGAGTCCCGTGGGTATCCATTTTCATATCGGTAGCCAGCTGACCGAGCTTGGTCCCATCAAAGAGGCGAGTGCTATCGTGGCCGATCTGGTGCGTGCTTTGCAAAAGATCGATATCGATATCAAATTTTTCGATGTGGGCGGGGGTCTGGGAATTCGCTACAAGGATGAAAAGACCATCGAACCTTACGATTATGCCCAAGGGATCCTCTCGACCCTCAGTGGTCTTGATGTGACGATCGTGTGTGAGCCTGGCCGCTTCATCGTAGGCAACGCCGGGGTTTTCCTCACTCGGGTGCTGTATGAAAAACATACGGGCTCCAAACGCTTTATCATCGTCGATGGGGCGATGAACGATCTTTTGCGTCCAAGTCTGTACAACGCCTATCACGAAGTGGAAGTGGTGGGCAAAGAAGGCGAGGGGGAACCGGCCGACGTGGTGGGGCCGGTGTGCGAAAGCGGCGACTTTTTGGCCAAAGATCGTCCACTGCCGCCTACCCAGCCGAGGGATCTGATCCTAGTTAAAAGTGCCGGAGCGTACGGATTTGTGATGAGCAGCAACTACAACACCAGACCACGCCCCGCAGAGGTAGCCATCGAAGAGGGAAAAGATAGGCTTATCCGGGAGCGGGAGCATTTTGAGGATCTGATCGAAAAAGAGATAAGGTTTATGGTGTGAACTTTTTTATCGATGTGCAAGGGACTTTGATCGATGATGAGCGAAAGCTGCCTATTCGAGGAAGCGTGGAGTTTCTCGAGGCTTTGGCTAGGAAGCGGATCCCTTATGTCGTTATCACCAACAACACCAAGCAGCCCTCAAAGGATTTTATGGCATATCTTAGGGGGCTAGGATTTAGGATAGAGCGCTATATCGATCCTTTGATGGTGCTTGAAGAAGTGCTTACGGATAAAAGAGTCGCCGCATACGGGGTGGAGGGCTTTTTGAGGGTGCTTGAGGGGATGGGTTATGAGCTAGAATATGATAAGCCAGAAGCGGTGGTGCTCAGCGTCAAAGATGATTACGATTTTGCGACCTTTGCCCAAATCGACGAGTTTTTACTCGGCGGCGCCAAGCTTTTTGGGATGCACCAGACCTCTTTGTACGCCAAAGGCTCCAAACGCTATCCGGGAGTGGGGGCTCTTTTGGCGATGTTCGAGTTTGCCTGTGGGGTGGAGTCGCAAGTGGTAGGCAAACCCTCGCCCCTTTTTTACGAGAGGGCGCGTCAGATGATAGGAGTGGGTTTTGACGATATCACAATCATTAGCGACGATGCCGTGGGGGATCTGGTGGGTGCCAAAAAGCTTGGTATGAAAAGTGTGTTGGTGCTTAGTGGTAAGATTAAAAAGGCCGATGAGGTAGTGCCAAAATTACCTCCAAAACTGCGTCCAGATATTGTATGTAAAGATATCTATGAAGCGGGCAAAATCTTAGGAGTGCTGTAATGGAAGAAAAACTAAAACAATTACGCCAGCAGATCGACGCCATTGATGATGAGATACTAGAACTTCTCAACAAACGGATGGAGGTGGTCAAAGCCGTAGGGGAGCTCAAAAACAGCTCCAACGCTCCCATCTACCGCCCGGAGCGAGAGATCGAGATCCTTAGACGCCTCAAGGCCAAAAACAGAGGGCCCCTAAACGACAGCGCAATAGAGGCTATCTTTTTGGAAATTTTTGCCGCTTCTAGAAATTTGGAGCGTCCCGAGCGGGTGGCCTACTTGGGACCTGAGGGGAGCTTCACCCACCAAGCGGCCGAGAGTCGATTTGGGGCGATGAGCGAGTATCTGCCCACCCACTCCATTCCGGCCGTCTTCAAAGCGGTGGAGGCGGGACAGGCGAAATACGGCGTAGTACCCATCGAAAACTCTATCGACGGCGTGGTGGGCGAGACGCTGGATCTGCTGGGCAAAAGCGATCTGAAAATCGTGGCGGAGTCTTATATGCCCATCCACCACTCCTTGGCTTCACTAGAAGAGCATATCAAAAATATCAAACGCATCTACTCCAAAGATATCGCCTTTGGGCAGTGCCGCAACTTTTTGCAAGAGCATTTTGAGGATATGGAGCTCATTCCCGTCGAATCTACGGCCAAAGCGGCCAAACTGGCGGCAAAAGAGAGGGGGAGTGCGGCGATCTGCTCCAATATCGCCGCAAAGCTCTACAATCTGCCCATACTTTTTGAAAATATCGAGGATGTGCATACCAACCAGACCAGATTTATCGTTCTGAGCGACTTCAAAAACCAAAAAAGCGGCTTTGACAAAACCTCTATCTTGGCCAGGCTCAAAGACAAACCCGGCGCACTCGTGCGATTTTTGGAAGATTTTGACAAAGAGCGTATCAACCTGACCAAAATCGAGTCTCGGCCGGCGGAGGACAAAGATTTTAGCTACTGGTTCTATATCGATTTTGACGGCCATATCGACGATGAGAATGTGCAGCAAGTCATCGGCCGCCATATCGAAGAGATCAAGTGGCTGGGAAGCTACGCCAAAGAAAGAGGCAAAGATGAGATTTAACGAAACACTCAAAAATATCAAGACCTACGAAGCTGGCAAGCCTATCGAGCTGGTGGTGCGAGAATTTGGAATAGCGCCGGAAAAAATCGTCAAACTCGCCTCCAACGAAAACCCCTACGGCACGCCCCCAAAAGCCAAAGAGGCGGTACGAGAGGCTGCGGGGCGGATGCATCTGTATCCAGACAATAGTATGTATGAGCTCAAATCGGCTCTTTGCAAGCGTTTTGGGATAGAACCCAAAGAGCTCATCATCGGAGCCGGGAGCGATCAGGTGCTCGAATTTTGCGCCAGAGCCGTATTGAATCCAAAAAGCAAGGTGCTCATGAGCCGTATCACCTTTGCCATGTATGAGATCTATGCCGCCCAGCAGGGGGCCAAAGTGATAAAAAGCAGCTGCTACCGCCACGATCTGGATGAATTTTACAAGCTTTTCCAAGTCCACCGGCCCGATATCATCCATATCTGTACCCCAAACAATCCGACTGGTGATGCGCTCGATCGGGACTACCTGTATGATTTTTTGGCCAAAGTGGAGGAGCCGCTCGTGATCGTGGACGGCGCCTATATGGAGTATGCCGCCCTCAAAGACCCAAAAAAGGCGATCGATCCAAAGGATTTGATCGAAAAATTTCCAAATGTTTTGTACCTTGGCACTTTCTCCAAAGCCTACGGCCTTGGCGGGATGCGTGTGGGGTATGGCATCGCTAGAGAGCCCATCATCCAGCAGCTCTATAAACTTCGCCCCCCCTTTAACGTTACCACCCTCTCGCTGGTTGCGGCTGGGGCGGCGCTAAAGGATGAGGAATTTGTAGGTCAAAGTATAGAGAAAAACTTCGCTCAGATGGATCGCTATGTGCAGTATGCCCTCAAGCGAGGACTTGAATTTATCGAGAGCTACACCAACTTCATCACCTACATTTTACCCAAAGAGATGCCCTCCAAAGAGGTAGCAGAAAAACTTCTAAAACGAGGAGTGATCGTACGAGACCTCACAGGCTACGGCCTCAACGCTCTTCGCATCACCATAGGCACGCCCGAGCAAAACGACAGACTTTTTGATGAGCTGGACGAGGTACTTGATGGATATTAAGAACTATTCGATAGAAGAGCTAGAAGAGCTTTCTGGGAAGATCAGAGATCGGATTTTGGAGGTGGTGAGCCAAAAGGGTGGGCATCTTAGCTCCACCCTAGGAGCCGTGGAGCTGATCGTAGCGATGCATTATGTCTTCAATCCGGGTAAAGATCCTTTTATTTTTGACGTGAGCCATCAAGCCTATGCCCATAAGCTGCTGACGGGACGCTGGGAAGCCTTTGATACTCTGCGCCAGTTTGGCGGAATCAGTGGCTATACCAAACCCAGCGAGTCGCCATATGACTACTGGGTAGCGGGGCACAGCTCCACCTCCATCTCTCTAGCCGTAGGAGCCGCCAAGGCGATCGCTCTCAAAGGCGAGGATCGCATACCCGTAGCGATGATAGGCGACGGGGCGATGAGTGCTGGGATGGTTTATGAAGCCCTCAACGAGCTGGGCGATCGTAAATACCCGGTGGTCATCATCCTCAACGACAACGAGATGAGTATCGCCAAGCCTATTGGAGCCTTGAGCAAGTATCTAAGCAAAAAGATGGCCAGCCCTTTTTATCAAAATATGAAAAAGCGCACCGAGCAGCTGTTGCAGCACCTGCCAGAGTCTGCCACCTATATCGCCAAGCGCTTTGAGGAGTCACTCAAGCTCATCACGCCGGGTATTTTGTTTGAGGAGCTCGGGATCGATTATATAGGGCCGGTGGATGGACATGATCTTAAAATTCTCATCGAGACCTACCGCATCGCCAAAAAGATGAAAAAACCAGTTATCATCCACGCCCAAACCCTCAAAGGCAAAGGCTACAAAATAGCCGAGGGGTACTACGAGCATTGGCATGGGGTAGGGCCATTTGATTTAAGCACTGGAGAGCCCCTCAAAAAAGGGGGCAAGCCAAGCGCCACCTCTATCTTTAGCAAAGCACTGTTGGATTTGGCCAAAAAAGATGAAAAAATTGTGGGCGTGACGGCCGCTATGCCAAGCGGTACGGGGCTAAAACCCCTGCTAGAAGAGTTTCCCGAGCGCTTTTGGGATGTGGGGATCGCCGAGCAGCATGCCGTTACTTCCATGGGCCCTTTGGCCAAAGAGGGTTTCAAACCTTTCGTGGCGATCTATTCGACTTTTTTGCAACGAGGCTACGATCAGGTGATCCACGATATCGCCTTGATGGATGCGGGGGTTAAATTCGCCATCGATAGAGCGGGTATCGTAGGCGAGGATGGAGAGACTCATCAAGGGGTCTTTGACATTAGCTATCTGCGTCCCATCCCCAATATGCACCTTTTTGCTCCAAGGGATCCGGGCACGCTGGAGGAGGCTGTGAAGTTTGCCTACTCTTTTAATCGTCCCTGTGCCTTTCGCTATCCAAGGGGGGCCTTTTTGTTAGAGGATGAATTTGGGGCTACCCCTTTTGAGCTTGGTAAGGCAGAGCTGCTAGTAGACGAGGGGGAAGTCTTGTTCGTGGGCTATGGCAACGGCGTGGGCAGGGCCTATCAGACGATGCAAGAGCTCGATTTCCCCGTAGGGCTTTTGGATCTGCGTTTTGTCAAACCCTTGGATGAGGAGCTATTAAAAGATTTGGGCAAACGATATAAAAAGTGGTTTGTCTTCAGCGATGGCGTGAAGCTTGGAGGTGTAGCCAGTGCGATTGGGGAGCTTGGATTGCCAATAGAGCTTGTGAGTTTCGAGTATGAAGATAGTTTCATCCCCCACGGCAAGGTGAGGGATGTGGAGGAGCATCTGGGGCTCTTGCCTCATCAGCTGGCCAAAAGGGTTCGCCAGAGCCTCTAGAGCTCGTTGGCGTGTTTGGCCAGATATTCGGCCACACCTTCAGGGGTTGGTTTCATCGCCTCTTTGCCTTTTTCCCACTCTGCCGGACAGACCTCTCCGTGCTCGTTGGCAAACTCCATAGCGTCTACCATACGGAGCATCTCGTCGATATTTCGTCCAAGAGGCAGATCGTTGATCACGCAGTGTCGGATAGTGCCGTCTTTGTCGATGAGAAAACTGCCTCTAAGGGCTACGCCTACATCTTCAAGCAGTACATCGTAGTCTCGTGCGATCTTTTTGGTAAGGTCCGCTACGAGAGGATAGCGAATATTACCGATACCGCCTTGCTCTACTGGAGTGCGTTTCCAAGCCAAGTGTGTGTAGTGGCTATCTACCGAACAGCCGATGACATTGATACCTCGTTTTTGAAACTCTTCTAGTCTGTGGTCAAAGGCGATGATCTCGCTTGGACAGACGAAAGTGAAATCTAGTGGATAGAAAAAGAGCACGGCACCTTTTTCTCCCATGTTCTCATAAAGATGGAAACTCTCGTTAAAGGTGTTGTCGGGCATGACTGCCGGTGCAGTGAAATCGGGCGCTTTTTTGGTTACAAGCATTGCATCTCCTTTGGATAATTTTTATTTTTAAATAAACATTGTAATGATAGCTTTTTTTCCCTGAAAATTAGTTGAGCCAAAGGAGCTAAATATTATCTCCAAACTCTTTTGCTTCAAGGAATTTGGATATAATTGGACGAAAAAAAAGGATGCAAATGGCACGAGAGTATCTCTTTACCTCCGAATCGGTAACGGAGGGTCATCCAGACAAGATGGCCGATCAGATCAGCGATGCTATTTTAGATTATATCATCGCTAAAGACCCAAACGCCAGAGTGGCTTGTGAGACGCTCCTTAGTAACGGCTTTGCCATCATAGCGGGTGAGCTCAAGACCACCGCTTATGCTCCGATGCAAGATATCGTACGAGAAGTGATCCGAGAAATTGGCTATACCGACGCTTTGTACGGGTTTGATTACCGAAGTGCCGGTGTGCTCAATGCCGTGGGCGAGCAATCACCCGATATCAATCAAGGGGTGGATCAAGCAGGCGGTCAGATTGGAGCCGGGGATCAAGGATTGATGTTTGGTTACGCTTGTACCGAGACCGATGTGCTGATGCCTTTGCCAATCACTATGGCCCATCGCCTCACCTACGAGCTCGCACGTGCTAGAAAAGAGGGGATTTTGCCCTTTTTGCGCCCTGACGGCAAGGCTCAGGTGACGGTGCGCTACGAAGACGGCAAACCAAAAGATATCAAGACCATCGTCATCTCCACCCAGCATGATCCGGATGTGAGCTACTCTAGGCTCAAAGACGCAGTGATCGAAGAGGTCGTGTATAAAGTGATCCCAAAAGAGCTGATCGCCGAGGATATCATCTATCATATCAATCCAACGGGCCGTTTCGTTATTGGTGGTCCTCAAGGGGATGCGGGACTGACTGGACGCAAGATTATCGTCGATACCTACGGGGGGAGCTGTCCGCATGGAGGGGGAGCTTTTAGTGGCAAAGATCCTACAAAGGTAGATAGAAGCGGTGCCTATGCGGCCAGATATGTGGCAAAAAACCTAGTAGCTAGCGGAGTCTGTGAGAAAGTGACGATCCAGATAGCCTACGCCATCGGAGTGGTCGAGCCGGTCTCTATTATGGTCGATACCCATGGTACTGGCAAGGTGGAGGATGAGAAGATAGAGAAATGCGTGCGGGGAATTTTTGATCTTACGCCAAAAGGGATCATCGAAACCCTCGATCTTTTGCGACCTATCTATAAAAAGACGGCAGCCTATGGACACTTTGGGCGGGAGTTACCAGACTTTACATGGGAAAAAACCGATAAAGCTGAAGAGATCGCCGAGTATTTAGGTATAAGGAAGCTTTAAATTTATACTTGATATAGTTTGATTGACTTTAATATAGCAAAGGAGCAACCATGGCAGTCATGATTACCGATATCTGTATCAACTGCGGAGCTTGTATCGACGAGTGTCCGGTAGAAGCGATCGTAGATGATGAGGATAATCCAACTGGAGAAGAGATCTATTATGTTTATCCGGATAAGTGCGTAGAGTGTGTGGGATATCACGACGTACCTGCGTGTGCCGAAGCGTGTCCTACTGAGGGATGTATCGTATGGGATAAATGCTATGAGGGTATGCCTTGTCGTGAGGACGTGCCACCAGAAGCTAGAGAACAGCATCTTCCCGTTATCGAGTAATCTCTTGGGGCGATGCCCCAAGTAACCCTCCCTTTTAATCTTTCGTTATGCTTTATTTGATATAATCACCCTCTAAAATTCTATCATTCCCTTTAGGAGACCATATGGAAAGAACCCTATCTATCATTAAACCAGATGCGGTGGCCAAAAACGTCATCGGCAAAATTATCGACCGATTTGAAAGTAACGGCTTAAGAGTTGCGGCCATCAAAAAACTCAAACTCTCCAAAGAGGATGCGGCCAAATTTTACGAAGTGCATAAAGAGCGGCCTTTTTTTGGCGAGCTTGTAGAGTATATGACCAGTGGTCCGGTGGTGGTCATGGTGCTTGAGGGTGAGAACGCAGTGGCAAAAAACAGAGAGCTTATGGGAGCGACCGATCCAAAAGAGGCGGCTCCTGGGACTATTCGAGCCGATTTTGCCGAAAGTATCGAAGCCAATGCGGTACACGGAAGCGACAGCTTGGAAAACGCCCAAAAAGAGATCGCTTTCTTTTTTGCCCAAAGGGAGATCCTTTAGTTGAAAATCGAATTCAAAAAAGTTGGTTTTAATCAAAAAGAGATTACAATTAACGACAAGAATTTACAACTCAAAGGCAATATCGTCCGAGACGATAAAAAACTTGTCGATTTAGACGCTAGGCTCCAAGGCACTATGGAAGTGGAGTGTCGTCGATGCGCTAAAGCGTTTACCATACCCGTAGACGAGCAGCTTCATCTCAAGCTCAGTGACGGAATATACCGGGGGGCTTTGGAGGAGGCGGACGTAGTGGAATTTTATGACGGCTCTATCAATTTTGAGGAGTTGATGGAGTCTGAACGCGAGTCGATGCGGCTCGATTACCATCTGTGCGATGAATGTAAAAATAAAAAGGAGTAACAATGGCAGTACCAAAGAGACGCGTAAGCAAGACGCGAGCGGCAAAAAGAAGAACACACTATAAAATCAAACTAGCAAGACCCGTAAAAGATAAAGACGGCACATGGAAAATGCCCCATAGAGTCAATCCTACCACAGGCGAATATAAAAGCTAATCGATGATACGAATTGCGATCGATGCGATGGGTGGGGACTTTGGTCCCTATCCAATTGTAGAGGGTACTATTTTGGCATTGCGAGAGCGGAAAGATTTCCAAGCGATCTTGGTAGGAGAGAAAGCCAAACTCCTCTCTCTCATTTCCAAAAGATATACCGATCGCATTGAGATAATCCAAGCCGACGACGTTATAGGGATGGACGAGCCGGCTACGGAAGCCTTGCGGCGCAAGGAGAGCTCCATTTATAAAGCGATAGAGCTGGTGCGTCAAGGAAGAGCCGATGGCATAGTTTCCGCCGGACATAGCGGAGCTACCATGAGTTTAGCCACTCTTCGCATAGGGCGGCTCAAAAATGTCTCCCGTCCCGCCATTGCCACGCTGATGCCAACCTACAAAGATAAAAAGACGCTTGTACTGGATGTGGGGGCCAATGTGGATTGTAAACCTGAGCATCTTTTTGAATTTGGAGTAATGGGGGAGGCGTACGCTCGAGCCATATTGCAAAATGCAGCTCCAAAGGTGGGACTGCTCTCAAACGGCGAGGAGGAGACCAAAGGCAACGAGACCACCAAAGCCGCATACAAACTTTTGCGAAAGCTCCCCACTTTCAAAGGCAATGTAGAGGGGAACAATATCTTTGATGGTAGCGTAGATGTGGTGGTCTGCGACGGCTTTACGGGCAATATCGTCCTTAAAACCAGTGAAGGCGTAGCCGATGCCATCAGTAAGTTGATGCAAGCCAATATTAAAAAGACGCCTATACGCATTGCCGGGGCTTTGATGATGAAAAAGGTCTTTAGAGCCCTAAAAAAAGAGATTGATTATAGCGAGTACGGGGGGGCTCCTCTTATCGGTATCAAAGGATGCGCTATCATCAGCCACGGCAAGAGTACCCCAAAAGCTATCAAAAACGCCATTTTCCAAGCGATTCGCTATATAGAATCCGATATCAACGGATATATCGAGAGACGTTTGCAAGAAGTTAAATAAAGGATAGATTTTGTACGCTGCACTACGCTCCATCGGCGCTTATGTTCCTCCTAAAATTTTGACCAATAAAGATTTAGAGCAGATGGTAGATACCAGTGACGAGTGGATCACCAAGCGTACCGGTATCAAAACCAGACACATCTGCGAGGATGAGTCTACGAGCGATATGGGGACAAAAGCGGCCCTCAAAGCCATCGAGCGCTCAGGTATTCCCAAAGATGCGATAGATATGATCGTGTGCGCTACTATCTCGCCAGATTACTTTTGTATGCCCTCGACCGCTTGTATGATTGCCAAAAAGCTTGATCTGTCTCATGTACCTGCCTTTGATATTAGTGCGGCGTGCACCGGATTTATCTACGCTCTTGCTACGGCCAAAGCCTTTATCGAATCAAAGATGGCCCGCAATGTGCTCATCATCGGAGCGGAACGACTAAGCGCTATCGTCGATTACAGCGACCGCACCACTTGTATCTTGTTTGGGGATGGCGCGGGGGCGGCAATAGTCTCGGCGACGGAAGATAAGCAAGAGGCGATTGTTGATGTGCATATCGAGGCTGATGGAAAGTATTACGACTATTTGATTACTCCTGGATGTGGCACCAACAAACCTTGCGACGAGGAGACGCTAAAGCGGCGAGAGTGTTTTATCCATATGAAAGGCAACGAAACTTTTAAAGTGGCCGTCAAAACCCTTACCAGTGATGTACGGGATATTTTGGAAAAAAATGGGATTGGTACCGAAGATATCGCCTATTTCGTCCCCCATCAGGCGAACTATCGAATTTTAAGCGCCGTCGCTTCGGCTTTGAAGCTCAAAGAGGAGCAAGTAGTCGTAACGGTGGATAAATATGGCAATACCTCCTCTGCTTCCATCCCTATGGCAATCAACGATTTATATGAGGCGGGCAAACTCTCCAAAGGTGACCTTTTGCTCCTTGACGCTTTTGGCGGAGGATTTACGTGGGGGAGCGCTTTGGTGCCTTTTGCCCCACTTTAAGAAAAATAAAGCTCATATACTTTTTGAATTTTTTGGGCGAAGAGCTCCAAGGAGATGTTGCGTCCCTCTCTTGCAAACTCCTTACCCTCAAAAAAGAGTAAAATTGCCGGAGCGCTAAAGATATTGAACCGCCCGCCAAGCTCTGGTAAATGGGCGATATTGGCTTCATAGAGCCGTACTTTTGGGAAGCGATCGGTAAAAAGCGCTTCTACTTTTGGCTTGAGAGCCTCGCAGACATTGCAGTTTGGAGCACTGACATAAAGCAGCGCCGCATCTTTACCAAGAATTGCATCGATTTGCTCCATAGTCGTCACTTTTTGCATCCTACCTCCTTTGCGCATACGATTTTACCCTCTTTGGCAATATAATCCAAGAACTCCTTGTAGGTTTCATCATGGCCCAGAGTCGAAGCGTCCCCTATGCAGATGAGTTTCCTTTTGGCTCTAGTGATAGCTACATTGAGACGGCGCAGATCTTTCAAAAAGCCTATCTCTCCTTTTGGATTGGAGCGGACGAAACTGATGAGAATGATCTCCTTTTCCCTGCCTTGAAATCCGTCGACGCTCTTGATCTCGATGATCCGCTCATCCGTATCGATCAGCTTCTTGAGCCTCTTGACCTGAGCGGCGTAGGGACTGATAATCCCTAGATGATAGGGATTGGCTCCCATACGCAGTAGCTCCTCGGTAAATTCCTTGGCCAAATTCGCTTCGGCTAGATTTTGATAGCTGGTGCTGCGATCGGGCAGGGATTCTGGCGCTTCGATGCCGGCGGTATCTACAAAAACGACAGGAGTGGTGTCGAGTATCTCTTCATAGCTGCTTGGCTGTGAAAGCCCAAGATCGGCGATCGTATGATCCTTGACGCTCTCGTCTGCGATCAATTTGCCTCCATAAAATTTTTGGTTGCTAAATCCCATAATCTTTTCGTTCATCCGATACTGGATGCGAAGCATCGAGGAGTTGGCGGGATTACGCTTGATAAGCTCCTCAAAAAGCGAGATCTTGAGCTCTTTGGAGTCGCTGAGCACCGTGGGGGGCAGCTGCTTGTGATCGCCTGCGATGACGAAACGCCCAGCATGTAAAATAGGGATAAGCGTAGAGGGGATCACCTGCTGGCTCCCCTCGTCAATCACCGCTACATCAAAATCATTGTCTTTGAGCAGATCACTCATGATCATCCCGTTGGTAGAGAGGACCACATCGGCAGAAGCTATTATCTTTTGATAGGCTTGCTCTTCTCGAAAACGCAGATCTTTTACAAGCGCTTCGATCTTTCGATCCATCTTGATCCATTTGGCCATGGATTGCATCGTAGCCACGCTGACCCCTCTTTGGGCCTTGCCGTGGGCTGCGAGGGTGAGAATTCGATCGTGGCTCATTCCTCTGGCTCTTGCTTGGGTCGGCTTGGAGTGCTGGTCACGCTCCTTGACCAAAAGACCCACCTCTTCCCATCCTTTTTTGATCGCCTCGGCTTCTAGACTCTTTTCGTACTGGGCGTGGATGCTAAATTCTTCCAGCTCGTATAAAATTCTAGCTGGATGACCGATACGCACCAGTGCAAGGTCATGCTTGGCCAGACGCTGGAGCATATTGTCCACGGCGGTGTTGGAGTCGGCCGTGGCCAAGACCTTGTTACCCCGTTTTACTTCTTGGAGGATCAGCTCTATAAGCGTAGAGGTCTTGCCCGTCCCCGGGGGGCCATGGATCAAGAAAAGTTCGGAACCAAGGGCCTTTTGGACCGCTTCGATCTGAGTGGGGTTGAGTCTGGTTTGCGGCGTAAACTCCACTGGCTTCGCAGCTTCTGGCTCCCATATACCAAGGGCTAGGTTTCGTATCTGCCGCTTCACTCCCGTGGCATGGCGAAAGAGTAAAAGATTTTCTTCCATCCGTTTGAAAGTGACGTCGTTGACATACAGATCGACCCGGATCCCCTCCCCATAGACCCACTTGGGAGGTAATTGATCGAAGGCTACGGTGATAAAGTTTTTGCGCACTTCGCTCACAGTCCCCGTTAGATCGCTTTTGAGCGGATCGCCTCGGCTGATGAGCACGATATCTCCTGACGATATCTCCGTATCGATGATACGGCTGCGGCCAAAGCGGACGAAGTAGAGTCCTAAACGGCTTGGCTCTTTTGACCCGCGAAGACCCAAAATGGCCCGTCCATAAAGCTCACGCTCTTCGCCACTTATGGATTTAAGCTCTCCAATGGTCGCCTCTATCTCGGCTCTTCGCTCCTCGTTGATAAGATAGCGATAGCGCTCCACAAACTCGTGGACCTGGATAATCTCCGCCTCCTCTTGGCGGCTAGGAAACATCGATTTGGGTATTTTGGTCTTGACCCGCTTTTTAAGACAAAGCAGACTCTTTTGGTTGGCGTAGTAGCTCTTTTTAATATCGTTCAGCTTGATACCGATCCGTCGCAAAGCCTTTTGCAGATCAATACCTTCCAAAACTTTTGGTAGAATAAAGCAGCTCAAGGAGCCTCCTTGAAATTTTGGGATATTGTAATACAAAAGGATTGCAAATGCAAAAGTCTATATTCGTAGCGGCTTGGGAAGATTTTATGACCAAAAAATTTTTGGCCATAACCTTTTTGCCTTTTATCATCACTTTTGTCCTCTTTGCCGCCTTTTTTTGGGGAGCGGGGGGACAGATGATCCATATTCTTTCACAGCTTGCCCAAAATCCAAATGCCATCCACAATCCAGACATTGCCCAGTTCGCCCAAAACCACCCTTGGCTTGTGGATCTAGTCTCTAGCTGGATCGTCAAAACGCTGCTTGGTACGCTCGTAGCGATACTGGGCACGCTACTAGCGATTTTGCTCTCTACGGCGGTGGCCACGATGGTGATGGGATTTTTTACCCCTTATGTAGTCAAAGAGATTCATAAACGCCATTATGCCCATATTCCTTTAAGCGGAGGTCTGAGTACCTTAGAGCATCTTTGGCTTTTGGCTAAAACGCTACTCAAAGCGATCGGTATCTCCTTTTTGGCTTTGGTGCTTTATTTCATACCTCTGCTCAACGCCATAGCCCTCAATATTCCCTTTTACTATCTTTTTCACTCGTTAATGAGCCTAGATGTAGGCGGAGAGATTATGCGGGCCAAAGAGCTTGAGACATTTTTAAAAAAGTACCGCTTGAAGATAATGAGCACCACCGCAATCCTCTACCTCATTACCCTCATCCCCCTAGCTGGTACGCTTTTACAAGTCTACTTCGTTAGCGTAATGGCCCATCTATTTTTTAGGCTCAAGGCTCAGTGAGCTCCGTCCTTTTTGAGGACGGCTCGAAAAGTTTTAAGCAAGACGACCACATCCCGCCACAACGACCAATTATAAACATACCAGATATCGATACGCAGCCGCTGCTCAAAAGTGAGACGATTTCTTCCCAATACCTGCCACAAGCCCGTCATCCCGGGTTTGACGCTTAAAATAATCTCTTTGGCTTCTCGCATCTTCTCAAGCTCTTCGGGAAGATAGGGTCTAGGGCCCACCAGACTCATATCTCCTCGTATCACATTCCACAGCTGGGGAAGTTCGTCAAGGGAGAATGTACGCAAAATCCTGCCAACGGGCGTAACTCTAGGATCTTTTTTGAGTTTCTTATAGCGCCGCCATTTATTAAGACGCCTTGGGTCTTGATTGAGGTAATTTTGTAAAATCTCTTCACTGTTTTCATACATCGTCCGAAATTTTAAAAGGGTAAAAATGCGTCCCCCTTTGCCCAGCCTCTTTTGGTAAAAAAGGATCGAGCCATTTGGCTCGCTGATCCAAATAGTGGCTCCAATACAAAATAAAAGAGGTAAAAAAAGGATAAAAAGCACCATTGCGCTTAAACGATCAAAAAGCTCTTTGGCAAGGAGGTTTTTTTTATCTTGTAGACTATTTTTGAGAATGATGAGATTGCTTCTCGCATCAAAAAGCTCCAAAATCTGAGAATCGGCCAGATTGAAATCACGAATCAATGGAATGAAAAAAAGTTGATGATGCAGCTGTATTTGCTTTTTTAAAATCTTTTCAATCTTTTTGACGCTAAAGTTGCGAGAGTTGATAAAGATCGTATCCCCATCCCCTTGGACATATCCAAGATAGTAGTTTTGAAAGATGGAGCGCTCCAAGAAAGGATCGCTTCCATAAAGCTTGGCCCTTTTTTTCCAGATGCCAAGATGAAAAAGGAGCCATTTTAGGAATCTCTTTTGTAAAGGCAGCATAAAAGCCATTACCATAAAACTTACTACTACCACGAATCTGGAGTAGTGCTCGATATGTTTGGTAATAGCTAAAAAACTAAGCACTATCAACAAAGAGAGCACCAAAGCTTTAAAAATAAGTCTTGTCTCTTGCCAAAAATCGTAACGACTGGTATAGAGCCCCTCGTACCAAAAAATCAACAATGGAGTAAAAAAAGGCCAAAAGAGCAGATAGTGGCGCAGTGGAATATCGTTTGGTTCTAATAATACTCCTCTAAGCCAGTAGGCAAGTAAAATACTAGCAACAATCCCCAACCCGTCTCCAACAAATAACAGCAAGGCGGCAACTCTAGCCATAGAGCTCCTCCACTATCTGCAAGATCCGTTGCTCAAAAAGAGTTGGATCAAAACGCTCACGCGCTCTTTGGCTAATGGCGTGATGATCAAAAACACGACCCTCAAAATCTCGCACCGCCTTGATGAGAGCTTGTGGCGTTTGGGAATGAAAAAATAGACCAGAGTCTGCCTCTACGATGTCTTTGGCTCCTCCTTGAGCATAGGCAATTACTGGCGTACCGCAACAAAGGGCTTCAGCCATTACGATACCAAAATCTTCCAAAGCCGCATAGACAAAAGCTTTGGCTCGTTGCATATATTCCACGACAACTTTTTGAGGTTGATATCCCATAATCTCTACATTTCTTTTAGCTATCGTGCGCAGTCTCTTGAACTCTGGACCATCTCCGATGACTATAAGCTTTTTGTCTGGCATCTGGTTAAAAGCCTCGACAATTATTTGTGTCTTTTTATATGGTACCAATCGAGAGAGTGTAAGATAAAACTCTTTCTTTTTTGGCCAAAAGGAGAACTTCTCAATCTCTACGGGAGGATGAACGACTAGACTCTTTTTGTGGTAGTAGTTTTTGATACGATCCGCCACAAACTGAGAGTTGGCGACAAAACGATCGACCCTTTGACTGGTCGCTTTGTCCCATTGACGAATCCTTTGCAATACATACCGCACGATCGCACGTTTTGGCCAAGAGAGATTGGCAGTATACTCCTCCATCATATCCCAAGCGTACCGAATAGGGGTGTGGCAGTAGCACAGATGTTTTTGGGTTGGTTTTTTTCGCACCCCTTTGGCAAAAGCCCAAGAAGAGGAGAGAATAAGATCGTACCCACTAAGATCCAAACGCTCGATCGCTAAAGGAAAAAGAGGCAGATAATGGCGAAAATGGCGTTTGGCTAAGGGAAGATATTGGATAAAAGAGGTAGTGCTTCGTTTCCCAAACAGGATATTCTCTCGCTCTTTTTCATTCAAAAAATCGACCAAACTAAAAATATCGGCTCTAGGGAAAAGGCGGACCAACCGGTTTAATACTCTCTCCGCTCCTCCCTCCGTTACCAGCCAGTCGTGGACTATTGCTACTTTTATATCTTTCTTTCCCACTCCAAAGCGCTTTTACATATTAATTTTAAATTATCGTAGCGTGGCCGCCATTTAGTCGATCTTTTGAGCTTGGAACTATTGGCTATAAGTATAGCAGGATCACCGGCCCGTCGTGGAGCGATTTGTACTTTAAAATCGTTACCGCTGACCTCTTTCATCGTATCGATCACCTCTTGGACGCTATAACCTTTGCCATAGCCTACATTAAAAACATCACTTTCATGTTCATTTAAATAATCCAATGCCTCGATGTGGGCCAGAGCCAAATCATCTACATGAATGTAATCTCGAATACAAGTCCCATCTGGTGTTGGATAATCATCGCCGAAGATATACATCTTTTCCCTTTTGCCAAGAGCGGTTTGGGCGGCTACTTTGATAAGATGCGTGGCGTCTTTGGTCGATTGGCCGATCGTCCCATCCACATCGGCACCGGCCACATTGAAATACCGAAGAGCCACATATTTAAACTGAGGATAGGCTTTAGCCGTATCTTTGAGTACCTGTTCGCTCATGAGCTTACTATGACCATACGGGTTGATTGGAGTAGTAGGAGCATCTTCGGTAATACCGCTTGAGGGGATGGAGTCTGGCTCCCCATATACTGCGGCTGTAGAGGAAAAAATAAACTTTTTTACTCCGTTCTCTACACTCGCTTTGATGAGGTTGGCTGTATTGGCAGTATTGTTGAGGTAGTATTTGAGCGGATTTTCTACAGATTCTGGTACTACAAGAGCCGCTGCGAAATGGATCACCTCGTCAAAACGACCTTTTTGCATAAATTCCCTCACCCGATCCCAATCGCTTAGATCCATCTGGGTAAACTCAAAATCACCCCAATGGCGACGAAGCCGCTCAATCGTATCCATAAATCCGGTAGAGAGATTATCTATCACGCTAATCTCGTATTCACCCTTTTTGAGTAGCTCTTTTATAACATGGCTACCGATGTACCCAGCACCCCCGGTTATTAAAATCTTTTTCATCGTTACCCTTTGATCGTTTTAAAAATGTAGTACACATCTTTTTTTAAAGACCAATTTTTTATATACTCTTTATTGATCTTCACTTTGTCTGGCCAAATCACTCGGTCGTTGTACTCTTTGGGATTTGCCACTTTGGCCAAAATCTCCTCTTCATTTTTATATTTTATCGAAGCTGGACCGCTAATACCAGGTTTGATAGAGAGGATGATGCGATCTTCGCCCTCCAGCTTATCGGCATAGCCGGGCACATCGGGTCTAGGGCCTACGAAACTCATATCTCCTTTGAGGATGTTGAAAAGCTGTGGAAGCTCGTCGATCTTGTAGCGGCGAAAGAGCCGGCCGCTTTTGGTGATGCGGCTATCCTTGGCTGTTGTGACGGTAGAGCCCGGTTGATTGGGATACATGGTCTTGATCTTGTAGATCCAAAAAGGCTTGCCCCCCTCTCCTATTCGTTTTTGGACAAAGAGTCCGTTGCTTTTGGTCTCGATGGAGGCGATGATCCAGGCGATGAGGATGATCGGCCAGGTCAGTACCAAACCGATCGTAGCCAACACTACATCGAAGAGCCGCTTAATCAGCTTTTGTCTGGGTGTCATTTGATCTTGTAGATCTTCATCCAAGGGCTCGTGATCACCGGCTCGAAGAGCTTGGGATCGTAGCGATCAAAAAGGTAAAGTTGGAAAAAAGTGGATTTAAGATAGTAATCATCCACTATGAGTCCCTCGGCAAAACTTTCGTTGACAATCACATTCAAACCGCCATTTCTCACCCGCTGCTCTTTAAAGCGGCTCTTGCCATTTGCATCCATACCTACAATGTAAAAATTTTTAACAGGAATTTCTCTGTTGCCGATCAAAATCGTCGCTCTTTTTAGATCTATGGCCAGCTGGCCGATATAAAGTTTGTCTCCTCGTTTGGCGATGCGATTTTTATAAAAGAAATGGCGAGTATCCACCCGGCCGCTATTGAGATCTCGCTGAGAAAAATAGGCCACCGTAGGAAAAATATCAAACATTCTGTGTGGTAAAAGCAAATAGATCTCTCTTTTGGGATCTGGTGCCTTATACTCCTTGCTGCCGACTCTAGCCAAAAATTTCTCCACATCGACGGGCTTGCCATCTTTGATAAAGAGTTGAGGGGCTACGGTGCGGTTGGTGTCGGTATAGACTTTGATGGAGAGTTTGCTCAGGTTTGCGGCTAATCTCTGGTTTGGGGTAGTAAGGATTTTTGAGACCAAAAAGTTGTCTTCATTATGTTTACCGCCATCGATCAATGTGTTGACATCGGCGTAGTACCAGATGGGATAGCCATAATCCCACCATGTAATGGCGTAGTCTTTTGGATCGCTTTTTTTATTGAGCCGATCCAACAAAGCTACTTCGCTTTTGTAAAAGGTAGTGGGAGTGAGATAGGGGTAGCTTTTGAGAGGATAAAAGCTCTTGATACTATCAAGCCACACCACCTTTTGGCAGCATCCCGTTATATGGGTGATATTGGGAGCGAGGATAAAAAGCGTGCCCAAAGTCGCAAGAGCGAGGCGAAGTTTTTGGGAGTCAAACTTTTGTGCAAGCCAAATAAAGAAATAGACGGCACTTAAAGCCGCAATAGGCACGGCATAAACGGTAAACCTAAGCCCTCCCCAATAGGCGAAAAATCCGATCCCCCACAAAGGCAAAGCGATGATAAACTCTTTTTGGCACATAACCAAAAGGATATACCCAGCCACGGCGATCACCAAGCCCAAAAGGCTGCCTATGATCCTATCAGCTACTACCTCAAATGGAATTTTACCAGCTTCTCTGACCGTTTCATTGACATTGAGAAAATGCAGCCCTCCTACATTTTCACTGCTTGTGGTATAGGAAAAGACTTTATGTAAAATAATGCCAAAAACATTGCCTAACAACAAAAAGGCCAAAAAACTCACACCAGCGGCAATTTGGAGCTTTTTGAGTTCAGTTTCATATTTTTTTAGCAAAAACCACAAAATCACGACCAAAAAGAGCTTGACGACCCAAAAGATTGGCATTAGAGCAAATGAAAAGAGAATAATCGCTTGATACGTAAATTTTTCACTTTTATGAAAAACTATAAGATACAAAAACATCATGATGCCCATCGCATAGACGATGGAGAGCCCTTGGTCATAGAGCCAAGGATAGAGGATGACCGTCAGCGAAGCGGCTAAAAGATAATTAAGCGAGCGGTACTTGATGGCTGCAAGTAAAAAGTAGAGGATAAACATAGGCAGCATGGCGCTAAACATATCGGTATCATAGTATCCGGCCAAAGTCCTGTTGTAGTAGCTCCAGCCAATCCCCGCTATCAAAGCGGACAAAAATCCCCAAAGCAGATCGCCATACAGCCGTCCTATCAAAATCACCGGGATCACCACAAGAGAGCTTATCACCGGCGGTAGATAGAGCATAGCCGTGTCCAAAGAGATGGGCAAAAGCTTCACCACATAAGCAGTAATGACGGCAGTGCCATAATGCCAAACATCTTCAAGTCTTGGGTTGTCTAAATGCATATGATAAAGTATCTTTTGCGCCCCGCTCCCAAAAAAGTAGCCATCGACGTTGTTGATCATTAATTGTCCGTTCCAAAAAAATTCTGGATTGTGATTGGCCCATGAGATCCAGTGTAGATGAAGATAGTAAGAGAAGAGATAAGCTATAACGATTGCAAAAAGTGTAAGCAAAGAAGAACTATTCCAAGAATTTTGATTCATATCGACCCTTTATCGTAAATATTTATATGTAAATTTTTTCAGCTGTGTGGGCAGAAGATTGATCCCCATCATACCAAAAGCATAAAAATAGGCATCATAACCATAATGCAATTTTCTAATCACTTCTAAACGATTTTTAAAATCATACAAGACTTTTCGGACTCCAGCTCGCCTTTCGAAAAAATCTCTACTCACTCTCACTTTGACTCCCACATAATCGATATTGGCAAATCTACACCGATTTTCGAACCCTTTTAACCACATCAATGTATCTTCGTTACTTATATGGCCACTCTCGGGATATAAGCCAGCTTTTTCGAAAAAACTTTTTCTAAAGCATACACTCACATGGGCCAAGGGAACTCTTTTTTTGAAAAACTCAAACATTGTTTCATGTGTCAATGGATATTTTACGAGTTTTTTATATTCTACACCATCTCCAAATTCTTCTATATATGTTCCACATATATCCACATCTTTGTTTGTTTCCATAAACTTTATCTGTTTTTGAAAACGTTCCGCAAGACATATATCATCTGCATCCATCCTAAAAATGTATTCATATTTTCTCTTTAAAGCTACTTCTATCAATTCATTCAATGAGGTGGCCAAACCTCTATTTTCTTTCCTTTTAGAGAGATAGGCTATATTTCCTTTTCTATATTCTTTTAATAAATAATCCTCGAGTTTCTTATCGATAGGACCATCGATTTTTATAAACACATCCGCTTTTACAGTTTGAGAATATAAACTTTCCAAAGCGTCTTGTACATATTGCAATTTATCTTTTTTATAAACTGATAATATCACACATCGCACGGATAGACCTCAATTTTTTGAGCATGGATTTTTCTTTTATCTTTTGGAGGTAGTTTCATATAATCTTTACCAAATATAGATTGTAAATATCGATCATAATCGTGAGGAACTGGTAACATATACCCTTCGAACTCCAATTCTTTTAGTGGAAAAATACAATTTTTAGGAACATTTATAACAAAATGCATACATTCACCGCCACTAACACACCACGATTTATCTTTTTTATGAAAGCTATTGATCTTATTTATCAATACTTTTGCTATCCTATCCAATCGTAAATATCTATTACTAAATATTTTTGAAAAATTCACTAGATTTTTATAAATAGTTATATTTTTTTCATCAATACAGTTAATCGGGAAAATATCGATAAATATACCTTGATGATACGAAACTTTACGGTCCGTTTCCCATTTATCTATATACAGACTACTCTTATCTCTTAGCTTGATATAGTGTATAGGAACTTCTGGATCAGTCTCTTTTGTTTGGAAAAATATCCATGATGGAAACTCATCTTTCAATGTTTTCAATTTTTCATAATCTTCCCGCAACATGGATATATCCAAATCGTCATCCCAAGGAATGAATCCTTGGTGCCTTACTGCTCCTAAAAGTGTTCCATGATCCAACCAATACGTAAGATTGTGTTTTTTCGCAAGAGCATCAAAGGCTAATAGAATCTTTAACATCCTTTTTTGAAAATCTTTCATTATTCAAAATTCTTTATGATAGATTGTATCGTCTCCACAGCTTTTTTCAATCCTTCTATATCCAAATTGTAAAATGCCTTTAAATTCTCTTTTAATAAGGAAGTTGATATCCCTTCTGTTCTGGGTAAATAGATGACTTTACAATACTCTTTTAAATAGTCAAATTTACCTTTCCAATCATCTCCAATGACAAAAATATCTATATCATACTTTTTGATATCTTCGATTTTTTGATCCCAAGACTCTTCGGCTATTGCCTCATCAACATATCTAATAGCTTTGACTATTTCTATCCTCTCTTTGAAAGGTATTAATGTTTTTTTGCCTTTTTGCCTATTGAACTCATCTGTAGATACACCTACTATCAATCTATCACCATACTCTTTCGCCCTTTTCAGAAGATTAAGATGAGCTATGTGAAACATATCGAAAGTACCATATGTAATGACGTTCATAGTTTTTTGCCTTTTTATCACTTTAAACAGTTTCTAATATCTCAATCAATTTTTCCACTTGCTTCTCTCTTGAAAATTTCTCAATTTCTTTTAGATTTGGATTATAAAATTCTATTTTTTTATCCATAAATATTTTTAAAAGCTCTTTTTTTAATTCTTCTTTTTCTAAAAAAAGCTTTCCTGTTTGTGTCTTTTCTATTACTTTTCCAGCAGCATTTTCTTTTGAAATCCCTAAAGCCAAAATTGGTGTTCCGCTTACTAAATATTCAAAAAGTTTACCAGTCAAAACACCTTTTGCAGAGGGATCGTTCCATTCCAAAAACAGTAAAAGATCTGATTCTTTTTGAATTTTCAAAGATTGTTCTCGAGATACAAAACCTTTTATATTTATAATATCGAATTTATTGTAATTTTTTTTCTCGATTATATCCATCAACTCTTTTTTATTATTCCCATAGAAATTGATTTCAATATCTTGCTTCCTTATTTTTTTTTCCTCTATTAATTCATTAACTGCTTGAAACAATATCGATGGATCCCTTCTATTTGGATAAATTGTACCAAGATACGAAATCACTAATTTATTTCCTATTTTTGGTTGAGCCGTAAGATTTTGCTTCCAATGAAGAAATTCGTCAGGATCAAACCCATTCTCTATAGTAAATATTTTATGTAATGGATAGTATTTTCTCATTTCTTGTGTCAACGGCGTTGACACAGTAATCAGTGCGTCAGCATTTGAAATGATTTTTTTTTCTCTTCTTTTTTCCATCTTTTCAAAAACACCTTTGGCTTTTATTATATGATTGTATGCCCACAAATCCCTAAAATCTGCTATCCATTTTATGTTTGGATATTTTAATTTCAATTTATGAGACACAATATGAACCGCTGGAGGAGAAAATGAACTTATAATGTAATCAAATTCTTTTTTTTCTTGTAATTTTACCGCTTCTTTAAATGCTGGTTCAATCCAAAGATCATAAAGATCAAAAAAGCTACCGATATAGCTTCTTGCTTTTCTGGTAATAAATTTTAAATTAGATAATAAATGATTCTCACTATTCCTTTCTTTACTCTCAGTTTTTTCATTTGTTTTCCTATTAAACTTTTTTCTTAAAAAAAACGGCAAAAAATCAACTTCTATTACATGAACGCCCGGTAACTCTACCTCCAATCCAAAAGGTCCTAAAAAAGGATATTTTTTAGTTGTCAATACCGTTACATCATATCCTTTCATAGAGAGATATTTGACCCATTGCCCGATTCTCAATACCGAAATTCTATTTTGAGGATAGAAAGTTGCAGTAACAAATAGTATTTTTTTCACTTTAGCAACATCTCTATGATTAGCTCGCTTGCATCGCCTTTTCCATATAAATCTTTATTAAAGTCTTGTGAAAACAATGAATTACTACTTTTATAGGTTTGAATAATTTTTTCCTTATTGGGCCCCACCAATACATTGACCCTATGCTCTACCAACTCCACCCATTCTGTCTCATCCCTAAGCGTAATACAGGGCTTTTTGAAGAAAAAGGCTTCCTTTTGTAATCCTCCACTATCTGTCATCACCAAAGAGCAGTGATCGAGTAGCCATACCATCTCCAAATAGCTCACTGGCTCGATGATAGTGATATTTTTGGTATCGATTTTCTCTTCTAGCAATCTTTTTTTTGTTCTTGGATGTAAAGGCAAGATCACTTGCCTCTCTTGTGCAATCTCTTTGAGAGCTTCGAATATATTGTTAAGTCTTTTCCTATTATCGGTATTTTCTGCTCTATGTATTGTACAAAGGATAAAATCACTCTCTATCTCAACATTAGGCTTTTTTGCATACTGTTTATAAAAAATTGCGGCATCTAGCATTACATCGCCACTTTTGACTATTTGACAATCAAAATTTTCAAATCCCTCTTTTTTTAAATTTCCTACCGCAGTCTCTGTAGGGCAAAAAAGCCATTTGCTTACTCTATCGGTCAATATTCTATTTATCTCTTCCGGCATTTGCATATTAAAGCTTCTTAGTCCAGCTTCTACATGGGCTATAGGTATATGGATTTTACTTGCCGCAACCGCCCCTGCAAGAGTTGAGTTTGTATCTCCATAAACTAACACTACATCCGGTTTTTCTTTTATCATTACTTCTTCTAATTTACTTATCATCTCTCCTGTCATTGCACCATGACTTTTACTACCCACTCCTAAATAATAATCAGGTTTTGGAAGATGAAGTTCTTCAAAAAACACATCACTCATATTTTTATCGTAATGCTGCCCAGTATGAACAATTATCTCTTGGATTTTCTCGCCCTTCTTTTGCCTCTTTGTTATCTCTCTGCTAACCGCCCCAGCTTTGATGAATTGAGGCCTTGCGCCAAGGATTGTAAGGATTTTCAATTTTGATAGCCTTTCATAAACTATTTAATATTTCTGCAAATTTTTCATAATTTTTGTTTGCTTCAAAGTTCTGTAAAAAAATTTCTTTTGAATTTGTTCGTAATTTATTATAAAGTTGTTTGTTATGCTTATATCCAATAGCTTCAATAACTTTGTTTTTAAATTCGTCATAAGAAAGGTTAGAAGATAATAAAAATCCATTTTTTTTCTCTTGGACTATTTCAGAGACACCTCCCACATTGGTAGCTATTATTGGCAATCCGACACTACATGCCTCCATCAAACTTACTGGTAGACCTTCACTTGCACTTAAGGTAACAAAGTAATCAAATGGGTTATTCATATAATACCTAAAAATTTCTTCGTTTTCCAAATATCCTACAAATTTTATATCGAACAATTTATGCGCAAATTTTTTCGACATTTTTTTTAGGTCTTTCTCTAATTTCCCACTTCCGATGTGATGCCATTCTATTTCGATATTGAGTTCTGTTGAAATTTTCGATAAAAATTCCATTATCAAATCTATTCTTTTTACAGGAGATATCAAAGCACAAGAAACAATTTTAATTTTTTCAGAACTATTTATAGGATTTGTTATATTTTGATTATTTATACCCAAATAACTATTTAAAATATTTTCAATCTTATATTTATTTTTTAAATAATTATATCCTTGTTTTGAGATAGTTATTATTTTATCTATTTTCCTAACATCTCTTTCTCTAAAAGGAATATATCCATTCCTTTTTTCCTCATACAAATCATATCTATGGGCTCTTGTTATTACCTTTAAATTAAACTCATTTTTCAAATTTATGAGAGCAGTAGTAGCAAAATCAAACCAATAAGTATAATAAATATATTCTTTGTTCCATTCATCTTTCTCAAGCTTAGATTTTATAAATTTTTCTATCCATTTCATTTTTATATATCTAATAATTAAATCTTTTATATGTTTTTTATTTTTTATTTTTTGAAGCTCTTTTATTAATATACTATCTAATTCTAATATATTAAAAATTTCTTTATATTTATCGAATTTGACATTTTCTATTGATATATTGTACAAATCATTTATTAATTGTCTTGATCTATTAGTTTCTCTAAATAAAGGTACCAATATAATTTTAAAATATTTATTGAGTATTTGTAATTCTGGTTCAATAAAAGTATATTCGCTCATCGTAGAATAAGGATAAGTATTTGTAAACAAGACTATTGTTTTCATTTATATTTTCTTTCAAAGTTTCCCATTATTCCATCGTAGTAAGCTAACAAAGGTAAGTGACTTCTATATTTAATACTTGCTTTAGTTGCATTAAATAAATATCTTACTGTTGGTATAATAGAGAATTTCGTAATTTTTCTAAATAAATATAAGTAATTTCTTATAAACAAACATCGTCTAGATAAACTTTCTTTATATTGTCTCTTGTCAATTTTCGCTTTGAGAACTATATCTTTAATATAGATTACATTAGTATATTTAGAAGCTAGATACCCATAATATGTATCATCAGCTATAATGAAGAATTTTTTGAAAGGATATCCTATTTTATTTATAATATCTTTATGAATAAGTAATCCTTCAAAACATCCAAAATTGATAATACAGAAATTCTTATCTTTGAAATTTTCTTCAAATTCAAATCTCACACCAATTATATCATCCAACCATCCATTCCAATTCACTAATTCTCCATTGGGATAAATTTTACTTCCATGAATACAAGAAGAAATATGTTTAAAATTTAACAAATTTTCTAAACCATTTGAAAAAGGTTCAACGTCGTCATCCATTAGCCAAAGCCAATCATATCCCCTCTTATAAGCTCTTTTTATGCCCTCGTGAAACCCTCCTGCTCCACCAGTATTTTCATTCATTCTAACATAATGGACTTTTACTATATCTCCATTTATCAAATTTTTTATTTTGAATTCTTGTTCCCAAGGTTCATCATCATTGTTCGGAGGCAATTCATCAATATACCCTTTTTCTAAAAGCAATTCTGGAGTTTCATCAGTTGATGCATTATCTATTAAATAAATAGTATCTAAAGGTCTTGTTTGTTTTTGCAATGCTTCTAAACACTCAATCAATAGCTCTTTTCTATTATATGTCACTACTACTGCACAAACAGTTTCTTTATCACTCATCTTATTTTCTCCTCAAAAACTTCCAAAGCTCTTTTTACAATGTCATCCATATCATAATATTTATACTCAGCAAGTCTTCCTACTAAAACTATGTCTTCAAACCCTTGTGAATATTCTAAATATTCATTATATCTCTCTTGATTTTCTTGAGTAAAAACTGGATAGTATGGAGTGTTTTCATCTTTTACATATACCTGTGGATATTCTTTTAAAATAACTGTTTTATTCGTTTTTATTGGATGTATATGTTTAAATTCAGTTATTCTTGTAAAATCATAATTGTTTGGATAATTTATAGTGGCTGCTTTTTGATAATATTCTTTTTCTATTATTTCAAATCTCATATCCACACTTCTATATGGAAGTTCTCCAAATTTATAATCAAAAAGTTCATCTATCATTCCAGTAAAAATGAGTTTGCCTCTCAACTCTTGATTGAAAAAATATATTTTTTTAGTTTGATGATCGATTTGTACCACCTCATTGAAATCTGTATTGAGCATTAATTTTATGTTCGGATGATCCAACATTTTTTGAAAAATCTTGGTATATCCATCTTTTGGAACAGCTTGATAGGTATCATTGAAGTATCTATCATCTCTTCCTATAAATACTGGCACTCTTGCTGTTACGGCGCTATCAATCTCTTCTGGTTTTACACCCCATTGTTTAGCGGTGTAGTTAAGAAAAATCTTTTCATAAATATAGTCAGCTAAAAATTTCAAATCTTTATCTTTTTCTTTTTTAAGCTCCAAAATAGGCACTTTAGAATTATAAATGTATTTTTCTAACAATTTCTTCTCTATTTTATTTGCCAACTCTTTAGGAAAGACTTTATAAAGAGTGTTAAAATTAAAGGGTATGGGAACATTTCTTCCATCTATAAAAGCTAAGACTTTATGATGGTAAAGATCCCACTCCGTAAAGTTGCTCAAGTAGTCCCATACTTCTTTATAATTTGTATGAAAAAGATGCGGTCCATATTTATGCACCAAAATATTCTCAATTCTTTCATCATAACAATTTCCACCTATATGGTTTCTTTTCTCTATGATAAGTACCTTTTCATTCAATACATTTGCTATACGCTCGGCTATAACACTTCCGGCAAATCCAGCGCCAACTATTATGTAATCAAACATAAAGTTTTCCTTTTAATATATTTATGCCTGTTCTTTGCAAATATATAAACATACTCAAGGTAACAAACAATTCTACCATCAAGACACTTATAGCAGAACCAATTTCTTGCAATAATGGCACTAATATGACAGACAGGATAATATTTAGAGCACTTCCGGCTATTAAAATTTTGCTAAAAGCTTTCTTTCTATCGAATGTCAGCATTGTCTGGATACCAAAAACATTACTTAAGGCAATAATAAATGGTAAGAATGCAATTATTTTTAAAACACTTATACTTCTTTCATATTTTTCACCTGCGACTAGATGTATTACTTCTGGAGCAAAGAAATAGAGCAAAAATGAAAGGAATAGACTAAATAGCCCTATATACATTGTTGTTTTTCTTATAAATTGTAATCCTTCCTGTTTATTTTCTTTGACTTTTTTTGATATGTATGGATAAATAGTTTGTGAAATAGGAGTTAGCAGTCCTTGTACCGCCCCTTTGATCTTGTCTGCAATAGAAAAATATCCAACGATAGTATTATTTGTAAACAGTCCCAAAATAAATGTTGTAGATACAGTATACATACTAATAGCGATATTAGAGATAAAAACATGCCAACCATCAGTAATATAATGTTTAATAAGTAAAGGCTGCTGCCATGAAAATCGAATCTTAAAATCTTTAAAAATTATATACAATGCCACAATACCTGCAACTATAAATCCCAATGAATTAATCAATGGAACTTTCCAATAATCACTTTGCTGATGAATAAAAATGAAAATGGCAATTGTAAATACGCTCTTAGCTAAAATATTCAAAAATGTTATATATTTCATTCTCTCCATTCCCTGGAAAAACCATTGTGGAAACAGTACTTGGCCGATTACCGAACCAAAAGTCAAAAAATAGATCAGATGTTCATTTTTAAACTTCTCAAAACTAAGCACCAAAGTCATAAGTAATAAAAATGAAATAATAAGTAACATAAACTTGATAATCATCACACTACTAAATATTTCATTCAGTTTCTTTTTGTCATTCCTGTGGATGCTCACTTCTCTAGTAGCTGTAAGATTAAATCCATAATCGGTTAAAATATTAAAATATGCAATAGTAGCACTTGCAAATGCTAAAAGCCCAAATTTCTCCACCCCCAAAACTCTTACAAGATAAGGAAAAGTCAAAAGGGGAAGTAAATAATTTGCACCTTGTAAAATAGATAGTGAAATAAAATTTGATAAGAGTCTTTTGTGTTCTTCTTTTTGGAATTTTTGTTTTAACTTAATGAACAAATTCATTAACTTTATCAGTAATATATTTAATTTCCTTATTCTCTAAATCCGGATTCATCGGCAAACTCATAATCTCTTGGCTAACTCTCTCAGCTACAGGAAAATCTCCTTCTTTATATTCTAAATACAAAAAACATTCTTGCAAGTGCAGTGGTTTGGGATAGTGCACTGCTGTTGGAATGCTTGCTTCTTTGAGTTTTGTTTGCAATTCGTCTCTATTTTTTATTCGTATGCTGTATTGTGCCCAGGGAGTGGTTCGATCTGGTTTTATAGTGGGCAGGATTATACCCTCTTTATTTTGGAGAAGCTCGGTATATTTTTTAGCTACTTCATTTCTTTTGGCAAAGTCCTCTCTATAGTGTTTGAGTTTGACATTGAGAATAGCTGCTTGTAGGGTATCAAGTCTTGCTCCAAGTCCTATGTATTTATGCGAATATTTTTTGTTTTGACCATGGATACGAAGCATTCTCATTTTCTCAGCTAATTCATCATTATTAGTCAGCACCGCTCCTCCATCTCCGTAACATCCTAAAGGTTTTGCTGGGAAGAAGCTTGTCGTATAGATATCACAGTGATATACTTCTGCTTGGCTTTTATATGTGGCTCCAAAGCTTTGAGCGCCATCGACTATTTGAAAAAGATTATATTTTTTTGCGATTGCATTGATCTCGTCCAGATCGCTTGGTTGGCCATAGAGGCTCACTGAAATGATACCTTTGGTTTTTGGTGTGATTTTCTCTTCTATTTTGTTTGGATCGATGTTGTAGGTGGTCTTATCTATATCCACAAAGACCGGTTTGGCTCCAAGCAAAGCTATGGTTTCAGCGGTGGCGATGAAAGTAAAGGGAGAAGTGATGACTTCGTCACCGGGTTTTATTTCCAAAGCCATCATAGCAAGTAGGAGAGCGTCTGTACCACTTGAGCACGTAACGGCGTTTTTGGCTCCTGTGAAATTACAGAGATTTTCTTCAAGCTCTTGGATTTCGGGCCCCATGATGAAGCGAGAATGGTTGTACACTCTATCGGTAGATCTTTCTATCTCTGGATAGTAGCGAAAATGCTGTTTTTTGAGATTAGCAAAGTTTATTTTGATTTCTTGATTCTCCATACTTTGCAAAAACTCTTTTGGAGATATGGTCATATCTGAATATTTTGCAAGCATTTTTTCATCTCTGGTTAAAACAAGAGCATCGATGGCTTTTGCACTTGCTATAATTTGAGAGTCTTCTATATCATCGTAATCTATCTCTATGTATGATGGAGTCTTTGCGATTTTGAAAAAAGATAAAAACTCTTTAATAAAGTTATGAACTATTGTCAGTTTTTGTTTTCTATTGAGATTGGGATACGCTTTTGTAAGAGTTGCATATTTTATATATTCAAAATTGTCAATGCTTGATGACGACACAAAAGCAAATTCTTTATCTTTTAAATAGTCAAATGCTTGTACAGAGTTGGGATATTGCTTTCTCCTATTGTTTTCGTAGTAATCGAGCAAAATATTCAAATCAATGAGAATGTTTTTCATTATAATACTCCCACGCCGCTTCATAGAGATACTCATCATCGTCAATATCGGCAGAATATGTATTCATGCCTATTTCTCGCCAATTTTTTTGGACATAGTCGTCACTCCACTCTTTTTGAGATTCTTCTTTTTTTATGACTTCTATACCATCGTCTTTAAAAACATTTAAAAGTTTGATAATTTTTCTAGCTAAGCTCTCATCTTTGATATTGACGATTAATTGCATTATAGCTCCTTTACTTTGCCATTGATGAGTCTATAACGACTCCCATCAAAACTATCTATAGCGATGCCCTCTGCATCAAACTCCATCCTATTTCCTGCCTTATCCACCCAGCCGATTTGCCTAGCTGGCACGCCTACCATGAGGGCGAAGTCTGGCACATCTTTGGTTACTACCGCGCCAGCTCCGATGAGGGCGTATCTGCCAATCGTCACGCCGCAGACTATCGTGGCGTTTGCTCCGATGGAGCAGCCTCTTTTAAGCAAAGTTTTTTTAAATTCGCTCTTTCTTTGGATAAAGGCTCTTGGGTTTATGACGTTTGTAAAGACCATAGAAGGACCCAAAAAGACATCATCCTCTATCTCTACTCCCTCATAAATGGAGACGTTGTTTTGCACCTTTACGCCATTGCCTATCTTGACTTTAGGACCTATAATGCAGTTTTGGCCAAAGGAGCAGTTTTTGCCGATAGTCGTGTGGCTTAAAACATGGCAAAAGTGCCAAATTTTTGTGCCCTCGCCTATTTGTACATCATCATCGATATAGGAGCTTTCGTGGATAAAATAATCACTCACTTATCACCTTTTTACAGAAAGGATGGTACTCGCCTTTAAGTCCCACAGGCTCCAAGTGGCGGATAGTTGAAACGATTTCAATAGATTTTTTGGCTTCTTTGAGACCAAAGCCGTTACCTTTGATAATCTCTTCATAGCTTTTGGTATGCAAATCTGTAAAGCCCCCGCTAAACTCTATCTCTTCACCATCTACGGTGATGCTTCTATAGGTTCTTTGGGCTTTGGCTTTGATTTCATCTGGGATGTAATCATAGATGACGCTCAAAAACCACTTAACATTTGCGTGTTTGAGTTTGAGAAAGCCGGCGTTGGCGTATACTGTTTTGAGATGGACGATGTTTTCTTCTACATCGCCAAAGATCCAAGTCAGCATATCGTAAAAATGGATGCCGATATTGGTAGCGATGCCTCCGCTCTTTTTCTCATCCCCTTTCCAGCTGATGAAATACCATTTTCCTCTGCTGGTAAGATACGTGAGGTCAATATCATAGATTTTATCGGGGTTTTCTTCTAGTTCTTTTTGTACTTTTTCTTTAAGGGCTATGATGGAAGGGTGCAAGCGCAGTTGTAAAATATTATAGACTCTTTTACCGCTCTCTTTTTCTATCTCTTCGAGCGCATCTACATTCCATGGATTGAGTACGAGAGGTTTTTCGCATATCGCATCCGCTCCGCTTTTAAGCGCCCAGCGGATATGTGCATCGTGCAGGTAATTGGGTGAGCAGATAGAGACGTAATCTATTTTATCACCATTGCGTCTCAGCTTATCGATATGTCTATCAAAACGCTCAAATTCCGTGAAAAAATGTGCATCTGGAAAATAACTATCGATAATGCCGACGCTATCGCATCTATCCATAGCTGCTAAGAGATTGTTTCCTGTCTCTTTGATGGCTTTCATATGGCGTGGCGCTATGTAGCCGGCTGCGCCGATCAGGGCAAATCGTTTCATCTTGTTCTCCAGATTTTATTGTTTTTTCTCCCTCACCCTCAAAAACACAGGGAATCTTGGCAAGCCCCTTTTTGTTAAAGAATTATACTTAAAAGTGACAACATCCCCAATTTTTGGTGGATGGATTCTATCTATTTTCTTTAGGCCACTACCAAGCTTTATCGTTTGGCCACTTTTTAGCCTACACCTCAAAGCGCCCACAAGCCCCTCATATTTTCCTTTTCCTTTCGTATACCCCACCACTTCGCACTCGTCATCCACAAAGCTTTTGACTTTCAATATCCTATCACTTCTTTTTCGCTCATACCTAGCCTTTGGATCTCGCACCACTACTCCTTCACCCTCTTTTGCCTCCACCTCTTTCAAAAAGTCCATCAGCTCTTTTTTGGAATGCACCGGATACTGAGGGATAATGCGTATCACATCACCCTCATAAGGATACAGTGTAGCAAGACGTTCGAGCAGATTCCCCTTGGCATTTGGCACATCGAAAATATAGTGCTTGATCTCTCTCCAGCCCTTTCCCGGCACTTTATCTCGCACAATGCTAGCGATGTACTCGAAATCCCCTCTTTTACTCCACAACTCCCCCATCGATGGCAAATGGCGGATATTTGGCCAAAAACCACTTGGGAGCATGAATGATATGGCCTTTTCTAGTACGTAGATATTTCCCATCCCAATAGGCTCTGATACCATCGAGCTTCTCGCTCATCACCCAGCCATTGATATTTTGATCTTTGTATTTTTTTCAAAAGCATCACATCCGATCCAAAGGCCACAACAGTACATAGCAAATAAAGCAGTTTTATCCTCACAGCTCCACCACCGTCGCCCCAAAACCGCCCATCTGCGGCGGAGCGTCGCTAAAACCTTTGACTTTTGGATGGTTTTTCAAAAACTCTCGCACGGCTCTGGCCAAAATACCGCTCCCTACCCCGTGATAGATCAGCACCTCGTCAAACCCCGCCATCAACGCATCGCTCAAAAATTTGTCGGTCTTCTCCAGCGCCTCCTCGACCCGCAGGCCATGCAGATCCAGCTTGACCGAGAGCTTGGTAGGTTTGGCCACGCTTACTTTGGATTTGTTTTTTTTCTTAGGCAGAGGCTGGGAGCGTCGAAGATCGCTCAGAGGGACTCTTAGCTTCATTCCCTCCACTTCGATCGTCGCCTCTTTGCCACGGATCGCCGTGATCACGCCTCTATTTTTTCGGTACTTCACCGTATCGCCCACTTGCAAGGGCTCTGGCTTTTTCTCCTTGATCTTCGCCTCTTTGACCTTTTGGCCGGCTTTTGTGAGGTGCCTGTGGGCCTCTTTTTCCTCTTTGGCTTTGAGTGCTTTTTTCGCCTCCTCGACCGCTTCTCGGTAGATCCTTTCGAGTTTGGCTTTTTCGCCTCGTAACTCCTCGTGGAAGCGGTGACGCTCATCCTCAAGGAGCATCCGCTCTTTTGTGGCTTTGGAGAGCTCACGCTCTACTTGCTCTTTTTTATATCGCAACTCCCTCTCAAGCTCGCTCCCTCGCTCGATCAATTCACTCAGTCTCGCTTGATCCTCTCCATACTCCTCTTTGGCCCTCTTGACGATTGCAAGGGGTATCCCGTACCGCCTCGCCGTCTCGAAGGCGTAGCTCTTGCCAATGATCCCTTGCAAAAACGCATACGTCGGAACACCTCGCTCCTCGTCATACATGGCAGCCACCAGCTCCACATCCTCGTGGGCCGCCATGAGGCTAGCGAGCCGTTTATGGTGGGTGGTGATGGCGATCTTGATATCCTTTTTCATCAGCTCTTCAATGATCACTTTAAAAAGCGTAGCCGCCTCGTCGCTGTCGGTCCCCAGCTCGATCTCATCCACTCCCACTAAAATATGGTTTTTTTGAAAAAGGCGACTGAACTCCAGCATCCGTCCGGCAAATGTGGAGATGTCGTTTTTCACGTTTTGTGGATCTTCGATGATGGGGACGATATCTTTGAAACGCCCGACCCTTGTCTTTGGATCGCAGCGCATCGGGATCAGATATTTGGCCAAATAGGCGGCTGCGAGGATCGATTTGAGCAGCATCGTCTTCCCACCGGCGTTGACACCGGTGATGATAAGCACCTTCTTATCGAAATCGAGATCTATTGGCTTTGGATTTTCGATGGCCGGATGGGCAAAGGAGCGCAAGAGAATACGATCATCCCCTTGAGGTAAGATAAAGACAAGCTCTTTGGCTTTGGCGAAGCGCACCCTCGCTTGGTAGTGGTCGAAGCGGTCGAAACTGCGATCAAGAAATGTAAGGAATTTGAGCCATCTGTTAAAAACTGAGCTGATACGCTTTTGTATCTCGTAGTGGATCTCTTCGATTTGACTAAGGATCTGGGCCTCTTTTTCCTTGAGTTTTCTTAGCTCCTCTGGCACCACATAGAAAAATCCCCCACTGCTTCGCCCCACCACCGTGGCTCTTAGCACATGATTGAAGCCACCTCTGACCAGTAGCGCCTCTTCACCCGAGATATAGTGGATCTGGCGATCGACCAGGTAACTTTGGAGCTTTTTGGAGTTGAGCAAGGCCTGAAGGCGGTGGCGGATCTGCTCCTTGTTGTGGGCCAGTGCGTTTTCTAGTGCCACCAGCCGCTCGTCCACCTCGCTTTTGAGATTACCCTTTTCATCGAAGTAGCTCTCAATTTCTTTAATCTCTTTAGGGATCTGAATGGATGAGAGCCACTCCCCCACCTCTTCTTGGATCTGCAAACTTTTGAGATAGCCAAAATAGCGCACGATTTTTACAAACTCAAAAATCTCGGCAAGGGTGAGCGTGCCCTGCTTGCTTAGATGCACGAGCTGGGTGGAGAGATTTTGCACTTTGGGCGGGGCTTTGAAGTTTATATGGCTCAGTTCTTGGATAAAGCGGTGATGGATATGGATATCTCCCTCCATCGCCAGCTCTTTAGTTCTGGCAAAAAATTCTCGCAACTCGTTTAAAAAATCTTCTATATCGAGTCTTTTTTCTATCGACACTCCTACTCCTCACATCGATCCATCGGTATAACCAGCTCGGCATAGGGACTTTTTTCTTTCCCCAAAAAGACCATCGTCCCGCTAACAAAGTTGAAATTCGTTTTATTCACCTCCACCTTTTGTCCAAAAGGAGCGGTACAATGCAGACTCTTGCCGTGTATAAAAAGATAGTATAACCGATCGTGGCGTATCCGTTTTTTGTTTTGATAATAGCTGTAACTAGCTATCAAAAGCCAGCCTAGTATCAATGCGGCGAGGATAGTATATTTGGTTCTACTTGTCAAGTCACTAAAGAAGTACACTACCGCTCCTACTACTCCAAACAGCAGGAGTAAAAAGAGCAGTAGATAAAAAAAGGCCACTATTTGAGTCCCCGTAATTGATAGGTGATGTCTCCAGCACCAAAACCTATGACGATGCCATCTTCGATATGGGCTATTGCTTTTTTATCTTTTAAAAGTACGACTTTTTTGTCGTTTTTTAAAACTCTATCGGCAAATATTGGATCATATTTGGAAAAAAGAGCGGCAAAATCGATAGGAACTGGCTCCTCTCCCGCCGACCAGACGGGCAAAACCACCAACTTTGCATCTACTCCAAAACATTCGACGAACCGATCCAAATTATCCAAGACCCGTGAGTATTTATGGGGCTGCCATACGATCGTAATCTCACGAAGCCCTTTGAGTTTGGCATACTCAAAGAGCGAGGCCATCGTCGCTTCTATCTCTGTGGGATGATGCGCATAGTCGTCGATAATGACTACGCCGTTTTTTTGGACGATGTCAAAACGCTTTTTGATCCCTCGGTAGTTACGAATCTTTCGCTTGATCTCTTCTAAACTCATCCGCCCCATTGCCGCTAATATCGCCAAGCTCGCATCAATGGCGATATGCTCTCCAAATCCCCATACCTCAAATTGTCCCAAATCTTGAAGCTCAAAAAGCGTATAGGGCTCTTCGTTTTTTAAAAAGTGCTTAATAATACGGATATCCCTTGATGGATAGAGCCTAATCGCCTCTATATCCAAACTTCCCAAAAAAGGATCTTCGGCGTTGATCACCCGCACTTTGGCCAATTGCAAAAATCTCCTATACGCATCGTAAAAAAGCTCCAGATTGTGGTTGTAATACTCCATATGCTCAGGCTCGGCATTGGTCACGACGGCACAATATGGATTGGTATTTAAAAAGCTCGCATCGCTTTCGTCGGCTTCAAATACTATATCTTCACTCCCCGTATAGCGCACATTTGAGCCAAACTCTTTACTTTCGGCTCCGATGATGGCGTTGGCGTCGCTCATAATCGAAGCAAGTATGGCACTCGTGGTACTTTTGCCGTGGGCACCGGCTATGGCATACACCCGTCTCCCCCCCAAGACTATGGGCAACGCCTCTTTACGGGGCAAAGTTGTGATCCCGGCTCTTTGGGCGGCTTGAAGTTCTGGATTAGAGGATTTGATAGCCGCACTATAGATCACGGCATCGATCTCTTTGGTGATGTTGGACTCTTTTTGAGGGATAAAAACCTCAATCCCTTCTTGTTGCAATTTTTGGATAAGGGGGGTGTGGTACATATCCGAACCGCTAATACGATACCCCTCATGATGTAAAAATCTCGCAAGACCGCTTAGCCCGATTCCTCCTATCCCAATGAAATGGATTTTCATAGCCTCTCCATCTCTTGTAGCTCCTTTTGGATGAGCCCTTGGTTTTTGGCCAAAAACTCTTTTGCTTTGGGAGTAAGATGCTCTAGAAAAAAGCTCTCCTCGTCTACTTTCTCTTCATCTACATACTCTTCCAAAAAACGATCCAAGGGGATCTGTTTCGCACACATGCCAGCACCTAAAAGCATCGGCTCCTTGTAGCGTGGGGGCATGAGAAAACTCAGTACCAAAAAGAGCTCCTTTGCTCCTTTGAAATCCTCGCCATCCCACCGCTCCAAAGCGTGCTCGTACACTCCTCTAGCGGCATAAAGATCTGTTGGATTATCAAGATCAAATTTCTCTCCTTGGCTTAATTTGCTTGCCAATTGATCAAAGGAGAGCTCCAAAATCTTTTGATAAAGCGCATCGATCGCCTCATCCTCCATATCTTTTCGCAAAGCCTCTTCAAGCAGTGCGTAGAGTTTTTTAATATCCTCGCTCTTGAGCGCATTTTGTATTTTATCGTTCATCCATCGCCTCCCGCAATCGCTCCAACGCCTCTTGCATTCTCTTTTGGGGATAGACGAGGGCTACGCGCACAAATCCTCGCCCAACGCCTTCTCGCCCAAGATAGCTACCGGGCAAGAGCTTGAGATTGTAACGCTCATAAGCCCTTTTGGCAAAGGCCTCGTCATCTTCGACCTCGAGCCAAAGATAAAAAGTAGCTTTTGGGATCGGCGTACCCAAAATCTCTCTAGCTAACTTGAAATTGGCACGATAGCGATCTCTATTTTGGATCACATGCTCTTCATCGCTCCAAGCTACGGCCGCGGCCTTTTGCAAAGGCAAAGGCGCGGCGCATCCCACATAGGTGCGGTATCTGCGGTACTCTCTTAAAATATCGGCATCCCCGGCGATAAATCCGCTGCGAAGCCCCGGAGCGCTGCTGCGCTTGGAGATGGAGTTGACCACCAAAATATTTTTAAAATCCTCGTTCCCCACCGCTTTTGAGGCTTGGAGCAGCGAGGACACCGGCTCATCTATATAAATTTCACTATAACACTCGTCGTTGAGTAGCACAAAATCATATTCCAAAGCTGCCTTGACCCACTCTTCTAGCTCCTTTTGTTCCAAAACCGAAGCGGTTGGGTTGTTTGGGAAATTAAGAATTACTAAATCTACCGCCTCCAAACTCTTATCGATCCTAGGTTTAAAGCCGTTTTGGGGAGTGAGATGAAGATAGTGCACTTTCGCTCCAGCGGCAATGGCGGCCCCTTCGTAAATTTGATAAAAAGGGTTGGTAAAAGCCATCACGGGAGCGCTTTTATTTGCCAAAAGATATTGGGGAAAATTAAAAAGCAGCTCTCGGGTACCAAAGCTTAGTACCAGCTGGCTCTCCTTAAGAGCTATTCCAAATCTTCGATCCACAAACTCTTGTACCGAGCGCCGCAAATCCTCCTCGCCCGCCGTTTTGGGATATTTGTTGAGCAAATGGGCGTTTTTGGCAAGCTCTTCTTGGATAAAAGTGGGGGTTGGGAATTGAGGCTCTCCGATCGTCAAAGAAAGAGGAGAGAGCTTTTCGTTTGGCTGCACATCGGCTAAAAGCTCGTTTAATTTCTCAAAAGGGTATTTTTCAAACCGCATCGCTTATCCTCTAGTATAAAACTCTGCTCTTTTATCGGCAAATCCAATCGATCTTTTTATTTTTCATACAAAGGCATGGCAAACTTTTGTACGCTAAACTCCCCGCTTTGATCAAAAAAGAGATAGTACAGCAGATCTTTTTTTACATGCAAACCGGCAAGATAGCGTAACGCCAGATTGGCCTCAAAACTTGCCGCTAGCATTACGATTGGGGCCGCTATTCCGCCGGGCGTGCGGTCGGTAATACGAAAGGCCTCAAAACTGGCTTTGTCCATAAAGCAAACTTGGGCGTTAAACTCCTCCACGCTCGTATAGATCCAAGGAATCCCCCGCTCTTTGGCAAAGCGGTCTATGGCGGCTCTGGTAGGCAAATTGTCCGTAGCGTCTAGAATAAGATCCACTTCGATGTTACGGGCGGCAAACTCCTCAAATCTTTCAATATAGCTTTCTACCTCCACAAACGGCGATCGCTTGGAAATAATCTCCTCGTTGACTTTAGCTTTGGCTCTTCCCGTATCTTGCAAGGTGAAAGTGATTTGACGATGGATATTGTGTCGGCTCACCTCATCAAAATCGACCAGATGGATTTGACCAATACCGCTAGCCCCCAACGCCAAAGCCAGCGAGCTGCCAAGCCCCCCGCATCCAATAATGGCTACACTTTTGTCTTGGAGTCTTTCTTGGCTCTTTTCCCCCCACAGCTCTATTTGCCGTTTGAAAAACTCTTTCACAGCAGTCCTCTTTTTTTAAGAGTCGAGCGAAAACCCCACTCTTTTCTCGCGTTTTTTATACGCTCTTTTGAGATATCTTGTATCAACAGCTCCTCACCCTCTCCCAACTCCACCGCTACTTGTCCAGAAGGATCGATGGCAAAGCTCTTACCATAAAATTTCCATACGAGCCCCTGATCGTCTTGGTACTCTCCGATTCTATTGACCCGAATCACATACAAATTGTTCGTAAAGGCTCGCATTCTCAAAAGCTCCAACCATCGATGGTGGGAATTAAAGGTAGAGGCCGAGGGTACGAGTACCACATCGATACCACGGCGCATAAACTCTTGCCAAAAATGGTCGAAATGGGTCTCAAATCCCGGCAAAACGGCAAATTTAAAACCGCCTTGGCGAAAAATCATCGGCTCGCTCATCTCTTCGTTGTCGAAAAACCTCTCTTCGTTCCAGTGCGGATAGTTAATAAGGAGTTGCTGATCGTAAAAAGTGACTTTTTGGGAACGAAAGAGGCCAACGGATTTGACGATACGCTCTTTTTGGATGCGTACTACCGGGGCTACGATAGTGATGCCATACTCCTTGCTCAAGGTTTTTAAAGCCTCTATTTGGTTTTGGCTTTGTTGAGCGATCATTGAGCGAGGCATCTGGGTCAACTCGTGAAAGAAACGATTGAGCACATATTCTGGCAGCAGCATAAGCCCTACCTCTTTGGATTTGGCGATACGCAAGTAGTAGTCCAAGCGATTGGGACTCAGCCCTACCGGAGCTATTTGTAAAGCGCAGACTCTCATTCTTTCTCTTTTTGAGTGGTTTGTACCTGTTTTTGAATGGTTTGGACCTCCAGTTTGGCTTCTTGTAAAAGCTCTCGCAGCTCTTGGAGGAGCTGCATTCCTTGCGTATAGAGTTGCACGCTCTTGTCCAAAGGTATATCCGATCTTCCCAACTCCTCTAAAATTTCGTTGGCCTTATGGAGTTTATCCTCAAATGTACTCATCGCTTCTCCTCCAATATATCGCAAATATACTCTGAAAACTTGTCTACCTCTACCAAAAAAGCGTCGTGCCCATAGTCGCTAGGGACTTCGTAGTATTCGCTCAGCTCCCCCTTGCCGATTTTCTTCATCGCTTCGTCAATCGCTCGCATCTCTTCTGGCAAAAAGAGCAGATCTTTCTCAAAACCTATGAGATAGAGTTTTGATTGCACCCGCTCCAAGGCCTCTTCCAAACTCTCATATCCAAACCCTAAATCAAAAAGGTTGATCGCTTTGGTAATATACAAGTAGCTTAGCGGATCAAACCATTTGGAGAAATTGTAGCCGTTATATTCTAAATAACGCTCCACTTGAAAGTGGCCAAAGAGCTCATAGAGCCCCTCGTTTGGTACATAGTCTCGACCAAATTTTCGATCCATGGAGTAGTGGGACAAGAAACTGATATGCCCGGCCATCCGTCCGACGGCAAGTCCGGTAAGACCTTTTTTTTTCAGTTCTTCTGGATCGTAATTGCCGCCTTTGAAATCTGGATCGCGTACAATTGCCTCTCTTGCGATCTCGTTAAAAGCGATGACCCAAGGCCTTGTAGCGTAGGTGGCCGCCAGTGCAACGATATGTTTGGCAAATCCGGGAAAATCTACCGCAAAGCGAAGGGCTTGCATCCCCCCCATACTGCCCCCTACTACCGCATGGACCTGATCGATGCCAAGCTTTGCAAAAAGGATCTTTTGGGCTTTGACCATATCTTTTATCGTAATGACGGGAAATTTGAAGCGGTAGGGTTCGTTCCTGGGATACATGGGGCTCATGGGTCCCGTGGAGCCAAAACAGCTGCCGATGGTGTTGGTACAGATGACAAAAAATTTCTTCGTATCGATCGCCTTGCCATCTCCTATAAGCGCATCCCACCAGCCCGGTTTCCTATCCCCCGCATACCGACCCGCCGCATGGTGCGAGCCGCTAAGAGCGTGGCAGATCACCACCACGTTGCTTTTATCTTCGTTGAGCTCGCCATAGGTTTCGTAGGCTATCTCGTAAGGCTCAAGTATCCGCCCGCTCTCTAAATACAAAGGACTGGTGAACTTAGCCTTTTTCGTAACTATTTTCAATCGCCGACCCTACTTTGGTAAAATTGGAGATATTATACTCAAATCAGCTTTTTAAAGAGATTATGCGAGGAGCTTAGCCCATCGCCTGCTCAAGATCGGCTATGAGATCCTCTACGGCCTCTAGACCGATGCTTAGGCGTATGAGCCCCTCGCTCACCCCGGCGGCCAAAAGCTCTTCGTGGCTAAGCTGCTGATGCGTCGTGGAGGCTGGATGGGTGATGATCGATTTGCTGTCACCTATATTGACTACTCGACTAAAAAGCTTGACGCTATCGGCAATCTTTTTGGCCTCTTCGAAGCTTTCCACCTCAAAACTGAGCAGCCCGCTGGCTCCGCCCTTGAGATACTTTTTGGCGTTTTCATAATTTTTATCCCCTTCTAGAAGCGGATAGTTGACCTTTTTGACCTTGGGATGGCTGGCAAGCCACTTGGCGATCTCAAGTGCACTTTGGCTGTGCTGACGCATCCGTAGACTCAAATGCTCCAGACCTTGGATAAAGAGCCAGCTGTTAAAAGGGCTTGGAGCGCTCCCCATATCCCTTAGCAAACTCAGTCTTGCCCGCAAGATAAAAGGGGGAAACGGGGTGTCGGTATAGACGAGGCCATGATAGCTAGGGTCTGGCTCGTTGAAATGGGTATAGCGAGGATTACCCATCAATTTTTCTTTGGCGCTTTTGGCTTCGACGATGATGCCGCCTAGAGCCAATCCCTGCCCCGTGGTATACTTGCTGGTGCTGTGTACCACCACATCCACGCCATATTCGATAGGATTGCATAAAATTGGCGTGGCTACCGTGTTGTCCACGATGGTGACGATACCATGCTCGTTGGCGATACGCACGATCTTTTCAAAATCCGGCACATCGATACTAGGATTGGTGATACTTTCAAAAAAGATCGCCTTGGTCTTTTCGTCGATGAGATCTTCTATCCGCTGGGGCTGATGCACATCGAACATCCTCGCCTCGATACCAAGCCGCTTTAGGGTGTGGGTAAAGAGTGTCACCGTCCCGCCGTAGAGCTGATTGGCCGCTACGATATTGTCGCCAGCTTCCACGAGATTGAGGACACTGTAGTTGATAGCCGCCATCCCGCTGGAGGTGGCCAGCGCCGCCTCGCCCCCCTCCAGTGCAGCAAAACGCTTTTCTAGCACATCGGTCGTCGGATTGCCAATACGGGTGTAGATGTTGCCAAGCTCTTTGAGAGCAAAAAGATTGGCAGCATGTTCGGCACTATCAAAAGCGTATGCGGTTGTCATATAAATTGGCACCGCCATCGTCTTTTGTTCATCCTTTTCATATCCTGCGTGCAGGGCAATCGTCTCTTTTTTCATCACTCTACCTCAATTAAGATTTTTTTATAGTATAGCTTCTCCGTTCCCATTTTAGCAATGAAGCAGGAAGCCTCGCCCTTTAGGGCGGGGGGTCACACGTGGTAGTTGGGAGCCTCTTTTGTGATGGTCACATCATGGACGTGGGACTCTTTGAGCCCGGCACTCGTAATCTCCACAAATTCGGCTCTGTCTTGGAAAGTTTGGATATCTTTGGCGCCTAGATAGCCCATAGAGCTGCGAAGTCCTCCGATGAGCTGATGGATTACATTGGCAATTTTACCCCGATAGGGTACCATCCCCTCGATTCCCTCGGGTACGAGTTTATCGGCTGCCGTGCCCTCTTGGAAATAGCGATCGGTGCTTCCTTTGGTCATCGCTCCGATACTACCCATACCACGGTATGTTTTGTACTGGCGGCCTTGGTACATCACCACTTCGCCCGGACTCTCCTCCGTACCGGCCAAAAGACTTCCGATCATTACGCTATGAGCCCCTACGGCCAAAGCCTTGGCCACATCGCCGGAGTATTTGATCCCGCCATCGGCGATGATAGGCACGCCATACTCTTTGGCCACTGTGGCACATTCGTCGATGGCGCTGATTTGCGGCACGCCCACGCCCGCTACGATTCGAGTGGTACAGATACTTCCGGGCCCTATACCCACCTTGACCGCGTCGGCTCCGGCGGCTATTAGATCGGCGGTCGCTTCTGCCGTAGCCACGTTGCCCGCTACCACATCGATATCGAACTCGTCTTTTATCGCTTTAAGGGTGTCGATGATCCCTTGGGAGTGGCCGTGGGCGGAGTCGAGCACCAGTACATCCACGCCAGCTTCCACTAAAGCTTTGGCACGATCGAGCTGTCCTACCCCTATGGCGGCTCCTACACGGAGTCTGCCATACTTGTCTTTGTTGGCGTTGGGATATTCGATCTTTTTTTTGATATCCTTGATGGTGACAAGCCCTTTGAGATGGCCCTCCTCGTCGATGATGGGGAGCTTTTCGATCTTGTGCTCGTTCATCTTCTCCGCCGCCTCTTCGAGGGTGATGCCTGGCTTTGCGGTGATGAGGGGCATTTTGGTCATCACCTCGCTTACTTTTTTACTAAAATCTTTTTCAAAGCGAAGATCTCTGTTGGTCAAAATCCCCAAAAGACGCATATGCTCGTCCACTACGGGTACACCGCTGATCTTGTACTCGCTCATGAGCCGCTCCGCATCGGCCAAAGTGGCCTCTGGATGGACGTAGATTGGATCGATGATGATACCAGACTCGCTCTTTTTGACCCGTTTGATCTGGGCTACTTGGGAGGGGATATCCATATTTTTGTGGATGATCCCGATACCGCCGAGTCGTGCCATGGCAATGGCAGCTCTATGTTCTGTGACCGTATCCATCGCAGCGGAGACTAGAGGGATATTAAGAGGAATGCGTCGCGTGAGCATTGTGCGCACATCGACCTCTTTTGGTAGGACTTGGGAGTGCTTGGGCACCAACAACACATCTTCAAATGTCAAAGCTCGTTTTCGTATTCTCATCTTTAGCTCCTTATCGCTCGTTCCAGACTGCTTGCTCCATCAAATAGCGTCTGTTCGTCAAAAGCCCTACCAATAAGCTGCAACCCTACAGGCAACCCATCCATCTCATCGACAGGCAGACTGATAGCTGGCAGACCTGCAAGATTGACCCCGATCGTATAGGCGTCGCTTAGATACATCTGCAGCGGAGTCTTCATCGCTCCAAATTCAAAAGCCACATCGGGAGCGACTGGGGAGAGGATCAGATCCACCTTTTCAAAAGCTTTGTCATACTCATCTTTGATGAGGTGTCTTGCCTTTTGCGCTTTGAGATAGTAGGCGTCGTAGTAGCCGCTGGAGAGTACGAAAGTCCCAAGCAGTATCCGACGCTTCACCTCTTCGCCAAACCCTTCGCTTCTGGTCTTGAGATACATCTCTTTGAGATTGCCAGTTTCGGCTCTATATCCATAACGCACCCCATCATAGCGGCTGAGATTGGTACTCGCTTCCGCCATGGCCGTGATGTAATAGGAGGCGATGTCATATTTTGCGTCCATCAAAGCGATCTCTACGATCTCGTGCCCCTCGGCTTTGAGCGCCTCTATCGCTTTGTCGTAGGCTTTTTGGACCGCAGGGCTCGCATCTTTTATGTAATTTGGCACGATACCGATGCGAAGCTTTCTATCGGGATTGGGGGTAACGGGGGTATGCTCTACCGGAGCGCTCGTGCTGTCCTTTGGATCGTGACCGGCGATGATGTTATAAAGATGTACGGCATCTTCTACATTTTGGGTCATCGGGCCTATTTGATCGAGGCTGCTGCCATACGCGGCCAGCCCATATCTGCTCACTCTGCCGTATGTTGGCTTCATCCCTACGATCCCGCAAAAGGCGGCCGGCTGGCGGATACTGCCACCCGTATCGCTTCCAAGAGCTGCGATAGCGATCCCAGCAGCCACCGCCGCCGCACTTCCACCGCTGCTGCCTCCGGGGACTCGGCTTGGATCTTTTGGATTGAGGGTCTTGCCATAGTAGCTGGTCTCGGTAGAGCTTCCCATGGCAAACTCGTCCATATTGGTCCGACCAAAAGGAGCGAGGCCCGCACCTTTGAGCTTGGCGATCACCGTAGCGTCATAGGGAGCGATATAGCCTTGCAAAATCTTGCTGGCACAGGTTACTTCCCAGCCATCTACTTGGATATTGTCTTTGATGGCGATAGGCACCCCCTCGCCTGCCTCATCCAACGCGATATAGGCGTTGAGCTCTTTTTGCTCTTGGGCCTTTTTGGCCAAATCTTGTTTGAGAGCTGCCAGCTCCTCTTTTGGAAGCTCTAAAGCCTCTTTTAATGTAATCAACCTCTCCTCCTTCTAATTTCAAATATTCCAGCTGCTACCAATACCACAAAAAAGAGTATCGCTCCAGCGATTGCCTGCCAAGGGACCGGCTTAGCGAAGTCCATCCACCACCTTTTGGCATCGCTCGCAGAGGCACTCTTCACACTCAGCTTTATATTTCCAACATCTTGGACACTTATATTTAGTGGCTCTTCGTATTACGAAGTTATCGCCATCTAGCTCGAATCTGCCCAGCTCTTCTCCACCGATTTGCTTATCTACGCCACTGACGATGAACCAATCCTCCCGCTCCGTAGGAGGCAGTGCCAAGATCTTGGCGCTGTCGGTATCGATCACCAGCTCCAAAGAGCTTTTGATCTTTTTATCTTTTTTGAGGCTATCCACGATTTCGTTGAAGCGGCCTCTGGCCTCTAGCATATACTCCTCGTCCAGTTCGCTTTGGATGGAGGGCAGATGTTCTACCACAAAATCGAAGATATTCTCTTTGTCACCCTTGAGCACTTTGGGGGTGTGCTCGACGATCTCATCCGCCGTATAGGTGAGCACCGGGGCGATGAGTCCTAGCATCGCCTTGGCGATGAGTGCCATGGCGCTTTGGCTGGCGCGCCTGTGCGGATCCTCCTTGGCATCGCAGTAGAGCCTGTCTTTACAGACATCCAGATAGATACCGCTAAAGTCGTTGACGATGAAGTGATTGAGGGCCGCAAAGCCTTTGGAGAATTCATAGCTTTCAAAACTTCGCTCCACCTCTTCAAAGACCTTCGCCGCTTTGGCCAAAATCCAGCGATCGAGTACGCCAAACTCTTCGACTATCTCCTCCAGATCATCGATATTGGCCAGCATAAAGCGAAAGGTATTGCGCAGCTTTCTATACTGCTCGGCGGTCTGTTTGAGAATGTTGTCGCTGATTTTCAGATCGCTTTGATAGTCGCTCATCGCCACCCAAAGGCGCAGAATCTCCACCCCGTACCTTTTGGCCACATCCATGGGCGCTACCACGTTGCCCTTGGATTTGCTCATCTTCTCACCTTTCTCGTCCACCGTAAAGCCGTGGGTGAGGATCGCTTTGAAGGGGGCTTTTTTTTCTATGGCGCTGCTAATCAGCAGTGAGCTTTGGAACCATCCTCTGTGCTGATCGCTCCCTTCTAGATAGAGATCCGCTGGGTAGTTGCCGGCATCGTAGCGACGGGATTTGAGCACGGCGTACCACGTGGAGCCGCTATCGAACCAGACATCGAGGATATCCATCACCTTTTCGAGCTCTTTGGGATCATACCCGCTTCCTGGATACAAAAGCTCTTCGATGCCAAGGCTATACCAAGCGTCGCTCCCCATTCGCTCAAAAATCATCGCCACATAATTAAGCACTTTTTCGTCCAGTATCACCTCGCCCGTCTTTTTGTTTCTAAAAAAGGCGATGGGCACACCCCAGTCTCTTTGGCGGCTGATACACCAGTCGGGCCTGTTTTCGATCATACTGCGCAGTCTATTGCGTCCCCACTCAGGATAAAAGGTGGTCTTCTCCACCTCCTCCAAAGCGATCTGGCGCAAAGTCTTTTG
>WGAT01000073.1 GCA_015494715.1 Campylobacterota bacterium | reverse complement strand
GCCCACCGTATCGATCCTATCCACCACCCCGCTGCCATACATCCGCTCCTTTTTGCCGTACTCGCTCTCTAGGCGGTCAAACTCCTCGTGGTTGTTTGGATAGTGGTGCCTGTACCCATTTATATCGTAGGTGCTCAGAACCAGCCCGTTTGTAAGGTTACATGCTGGAGTCGTACCTGCGTATACCAATAGGGGAAGAAATAGAAAAAAGAGTACTCTTCTCACACCATTACCTTGGCGCTCACACTTACCGCCGCCGTTTCGCTACGCAATACTAGGGGCGTATCGAGCCCTTTGACTTGGGTAAATCGCTCCCGCTCTTTTGGCGTAATGCCACCCTCTGGACCTATGAACGCTCTTTGTACCCCATCACTACAAGAAAGCAGATCGTCACTAAAATCTATCAAAACGATACCCGTATACTTTTCTAAAGCTTCCTGAAAATCTTGTAAAATTTCTAACTCTAAGAGTCTGCTTCTACCGCACTGCTGGCTAGAATTGATCAGTATTTTTTGAAATTTATCAAGATTGAGACGGAAATTTTTTTGACTTCTGGCACAATAGACAAAACTAATTTTACCAACCCCCAATTCATTGAGCATGGGAAGCGTTTTTTCGATTGTCTTGGGATCGACTACGCACCACAACAGATGAAAAAATTTTTTAGGTATGACCTCTTTATACTCTTTTCTTGCCAATAGGAGTGTAGCTTTGCGCCTATCCACCACATCAATACGATAAAAATAGAGATAGCCGTCTTGCATATTGCGAAAGGCGATCACCTCACCCTTTTTGTGGCGGCGTACTTTGAAAATATAATTATAGACTTCACCCTGTACTATAAGGATCTCTTGACCACTTTGCGGATGATAGACAAACTGCATCAAAAGCCTCACTTCATAGCATAACGGCTATGAGGAATACAACAATTTCGGCCAATATCTCGGCCCCATAAACCTTTGCCACCCAATTTTTATAGAGCCTTTGCTCCTCTATCGCATCGCTTCTAATGGGTTTTCTTTTTTTATTGATAAGAATTTGATGCACAAATACTCCGGTAATAACAAAAATCATCAATACTACCGAAGGGCTCCATACTTCAAACTTCAATACGCTCAACATCAAAAGTCCGGTAAAAAGCACGATACCCAACAAAATATTTTGAATCAACAGCAAGTTGCCAAGTTTTTTATAAAAACGGATAAAATCTGATTCTTTATAGATTGCAAAATAAGCGGCTTGCGAAAGTATCAAAAGCACTACAAAAAGGGTATGCGTATGTTTAGCTGCCGTAAAAAGCGTATCCAAGTGGGCTCCTTTTATGATAAAATTGATCAAAATTCAATTTGATTATACCAAAGGAAACCCATGGCCGTAACGATACAAGAAGCTTTTGATATCATCGCATCGCAAAAAATTACCCCTCGCACCGCCACTATGTGTCTTGAAGAGGCTCTTGGCAAAATAAGCGCCGTTGGATACCACGCCTCCCTCAATCTACCCATTTTTGACAATTCGGCAATGGACGGCTATGCCGTACGACTCGAAGATGCTGGCAAAGAGGTCAAAGTAGTGGCCACCATATTCGCCGGCGAGCAAAACGACATAGAAGTACTTCCCCAAACTGCCGTCAAAATCATGACGGGGGCCAAGCTCCCCAAAGGGTGCGAGGCGATCGTACCCATAGAAGAGGTGGAGGATCTAGGTGAGCGGGTAGTACTTCCAAAAAAGATTAAAGAAAAAGCCCATATGCGTTTTGCCGGAGAGGATGTGACCAAAGGGGAACTAGTAGTAGAAAAAGGGACTCTGCTTAAAGCCTATCACATAGGCCTTTTGGCGAGTCAAGGGGTCTCCTATCTCAAAGTCTACGAACCGCCAAAAGTGGTCATATTCGCAACCGGACACGAGCTAAAGATGCATTACGAAACGCTTCGCTCCAGCCAAATCTACAACTCCAATACCCCCTCTTTATACGCCAGAGCAAAAGAGCTTGGATGCCAAGTCCGATATCTTGGCCGTATAGAAGATAACCCAGAAGCAATCCAAGAAGCGATTGGAGCCTCCAAAGACGCCGATCTAATCATCACCAGCGGGGGAGTAAGCGTTGGCGAAGCCGATCATACGAAAGAGGCGTTTAAAAAAATGGGTATGCAAATACTTTTCTCAAAAGTAGAGATAAAACCAGGTAAACCCACAACCCTTGGACGAATAGAAAACACAATCGTACTCAACCTACCGGGTAATCCACTGGCGGCTTTACTCAATTTCGAGCTTTTTGGAAGATTTACGATCAATCGCCTCACAGGACGCAAGGATCCCTATATCCAGCCTATACACACGCAACTGGCCCAAAAACTTACAAACAAACCCGGACGAGATACGATCATACCGGGGTATTTTGATGGCGAGCAGTTTTATCCCTTGGCCAAAAGAGGGCCGGGAATGGTGCGTCCTGCGGCTATGATGGATGGATTTATCATCCTCTCTCACGAGCTCTCTTCATTGCCAAAAGGCGCAAAAGTACGATTTATACCTCTATGCAACTTTACGGCCATCGAGCCAAGGGAGCTTATTAGCCGCTAGAGTGCTCTTGATAGACTTTTATCAAATATGACCGTAAAATCACCTCTTTCAGGAGATGGATATAAGGTCATTCAGGCGTAGCCTGCTGATTTTTTGTATAATACTCAATGACGGTCAAAAACCAAAGCCGTCGGTCAAGGTGGGATACACCTGAGCTAAAATGCCCACCAACAACCTAAGGTAGCTTAGGGGAGCGGGAATCCACCTCGTTTACGGGGTGGAGTATCAACTACCAATCATATGTACCTTAGCACAAAAGGAAGTCTATTTTTATAGGCGGAAAGAGGCATCGCCAACGAGTCGCAACCAAAACTACGACGAGGTTTGGTAAAGATACTATCGTGCTATGCAAGCCACCTTTTAGCTCTAAGGTCGATTACTTGTTGACATACTCCCCACGCATAAATGCGGGGGATTCTGGCTTTAAGCGGGGATGCCCGACCATTGCTCTAAACAATGGTCGGGTCTTACTTCTCCTATGCCAAAGGTTGATGCCCCAACCTTTATAAAAATTATACCAAAAGAGTTTCAAG
>WGAT01000072.1 GCA_015494715.1 Campylobacterota bacterium | reverse complement strand
GCACTGTTTGGCAGCAGCTGCACATCGCTATCTTTGAAATAGTCCATAAGATTTTCTTGATTTGGATCGGTGATGTTGACTCGACGTACCGCTACGGTGATCATCTGGGCACCACTGGCGATGGTGGCATCGTATGTGGTTTTGAAATCGGGATACTTCCCGCTTCCAACGATCAGTCTGCTGGTAAACTCATATTTGCCGATTTTGAGGATATCTGCCATTGCGCACTCCTAATAGGATAAATTTACTCTTATTTTACTTTAAATCCTATCGCAAGTCAAAAAGTATAACCGCTCAATGTGCGCTTTTGTTTATGTGAGGAGATGAGGGGGATTTGGATCGTATGATATTGTGAATGACTTTGGGGTAGAGTTCGTACTCCAATTTATGAAGCTTAGCCTCAAACTCCTCTAAATCCTCATTTTCTCGATGGAAACAGGCCTGATCGATAATTTTGCCGCCATCGAGCTCCTCACTTACCCAATGCACCGTCACACCAGCCACTTTCATATCCGAAGCAAAGCTTCGCTCTATCGCTCTAGCTCCTTTGAAAAGCGGCAAGAGCGAGGGGTGGATATTGATGGCATTTTTGATCGTGGAAGTAAAAACGGGAGTGAGGATACGCATAAATCCGGCCAATACTACGAGGTGGGGTCTATACTTTTGGATACGCTCCACCAAAGCCTGATCGAATGCCTCTCGACTCGCGAAACCTTGATGATCCAACACCTCTACGGGAATATTATATTTTTTAGCTCGCTCTATTCCTTTGGCTTTGGGATTGTTGGTGATGGCGGCCGCTACGAGGAGCTCCTTTTGGTGCAGCTTTTGGATGATGTTTTCTAGATTTGTGCCGTTGCCGCTAAAGAGGATGACGATACGCCTCATAGTCTTCCAACCGCCTCGATGAGGTCCGTGGGGCGTAGAGCGTAGTTGGCTACATCCACTCTATGACTGGCGATGGCGTGAGCCAAGGAGCCTTGGATTGCGGCTTGGAGCGGTTTGTATCCTTGAGCCAAAAGAGCTCCTATGAGGCCGGTGAGCACATCGCCGCTTCCCCCTTTGGCCAAAGCGTTGGAACCATGGGGATTGAGCAAGGCTTTGGAGCCTTGGGCGATGATGGGGGTAGCTCCTTTGAGTACCAATACCGCGTGGGGAAAAGCTTGGCAAAAGAGGCTGGCGTATCCCAAACGATCCTTTTGTATCTCTTCCACGCTTACTTGAGCGATATTTGTTAGGGAGAGTAAAGAGCTAAACTCTTTTGGATGTGGCGTAAGGACGATGTTGGAGCGCTGGAGGATCTTTTTGATTTTAGGCGAATAAAAAAGGTCCGCATCCACTACCATAGGCAACTCATGGCCAAACAAAAAGGCGTCAAGCTCCTCGTCGCTGTATTCAAGTCCTAGCCCCATACCAACCGCCAAAGCCGTGGTTTTGGGGGGCAAAGAGGAGGAGTGCATCAACTCGTACGGCACTACGATCTTCTCAAAACTAACAACACTCACAAGTCCCGCCCCATAACGCAAAGCCGCCAATGCCGCCATAACGGCCGCTCCTTCTTTCTCACCCGCCAAGACGCCAAGATGTCCAAAATCCCCTTTATGCACGTTTGGCTTATGGCGATACGGGGGCTGCAGATCCTCTGGCTCCAACAACTTTATATCACTGGGTTCTTCGTAGAGGCTGGGGCTAACCCCAAGATTGGCGAGCTCTACCGCACCCACATACCCTTTGGCTCCATCTATAAAAAGCGAGTATTTCAACGCCCCCATCGTAATGGTTTGATCGGCCATGAAAGCCGTAGGATTTGGATTGCCCTTTGGATCGATACCACTGGGGATATCGCAAGCAATTTTATAGGCTTGTATTTGATTGAGCCGCTCGATCAGATGCACTACATCCTCTTTCAATTTTCGGCTCAGCCCCGTACCAAACAAAGCGTCCACCACTACATCCGCCTCGCATATGGACTCGCTCACCTCTCCCCCGCAAGCGTAGAAACGATCAAGCTGCAAGCGGCACATCCGGCTTTTTGCTCCATAGGGCAACAAAAGCTTCACCTCATATTCGCCCAAAAGCTGTCTGGCACAAGCGATCCCATCCCCCCCGTTGTTGCCCGGACCGGCCACAATTAAGACTTTGGAGGGATTTTTTGCCCGTACGGCATGAGCTAACGCCGCCGAGGCGTGTTCCATCAAGATATCTTCGCTCAAAGCAAACAGATCATAACACTTTTTATCCAGATGGGACACATCTTTATAGAGATTTTTCATACTGCTCCCCCAATTTTGCTGCAAATCTGCTTCTTGTATACAAAGAGAACTTTTTGAATAGCTCGCTTTGGTACTTATTTTTATAGTTGATTTGATAAAAATCCCGGCTAAAATCGAAACCTTTGATCTTGATCTCAAAGAGCTCGCCGTTTTCTAACCGCTCTTGTACCGCTATTTTACTTACGCAACTCAAACTTTCTGGTACCGAACGCAGTACGTTGATAATGGCCTCGGTGTGGCGAAGCTGCAAATAGACGTTCAGGTCGGCCGCAAATTTGCCAAGCCGTTTGATAAATTCGCTTTTCGTCCCGCTCCCCTCTTCCCTAAGTACCCATTTTTTATCCACGAGCGTATCGATGTAGTACTCTTTTTTCTTGGCCAACGCCCTATCCCCGGTGACTACCACAAGTTCGTCCTTGCCCATAGGGGTCATCGTGCAGTTGAGGCACTCTAGCTCCCCCTCGATATACCCAATATCTACCTCCCCGTTTTCGACCATTTTCCCAATCTCCGTGGTATTGCCGATCTTCATTGAAATTTTTACTTCCGGATAACGCTCCATATATTCACACACCACATTTGGTAAAATATAGTCGGCGATGGTAGTACTGGCTCCCAAGATAAGCTTGCCTTTATTCTCTTGGGACATAAATTCGGCCTCGATATCTCTGAGTTTGTAGATCAGAGGCTTGATCTCGCTATAAAAGACCCGACCCTTTTCGTTGAGCACGAGCCGCTTTTGGATACGCTCAAAAAGTTTACATCCCAAAATCGACTCTAGCTCTTTGAGTGACATAGAGATAGCCGATTGACTCAGACCAAACTTTTTGGCAACTTTTGTCAAATGACCTATATCGGCTACCTCTAAAAAGATCTCCATCTGTCGCAGCGTAATTCTCATGGCTTTTCTTTCAATTTTTTTTAATATTATATAAGATTTTATTTATTTTACTAATTAAATAAAAGGGTTTATAATAACGCATTCAACTACCATCCAAAGGAGTGTCATGGCTTTTAGCAAAGCAAATATCAAGTACACACTCAACGGGATACTCTTCGTAGCCCTCTTTACCATAGCGGCTATCCAGATATCCCAAGTGAGTTTTATTAAAGCCTTGGCCATTAGTCCCCTCATTATCGGTATTGTCATCGGAATGTTTTACGCCAACACATTGCGTAGCCATATTCCAAAAGAGTGGGTGCCCGGCATCGTCTTTAGCTCCAAGCAGCTGCTTCGTTTCGCCATCATTTTATACGGCTTTCGTATCACGTTCCAGCAGATCGCTGAAGTGGGCCTAGCAGGACTTACCGTCTCGACCGTGATGCTCACTACCACTTTTATTCTTGGCTGGTGGCTGGGCGTAAAATTTTTTGGACTCGATCGAGATACCGCCGTACTCACCGCATCTGGATCGAGCGTGTGTGGAGCGGCCGCGGTACTGGCCACCGAGCCCGTGCTCAACGCAGAGCCCTACAAGAGTGCCGTAGCCGTAGGTACGGTGGTGCTGTTTGGGACCATCGCAATGTTTACCTATCCGGCTTTGTATAAATCTGGTATCTTGCATATGGATCCGGCGACTTATGGCATCTATGTAGGCGGTACCGTCCACGAAGTAGCCCAAGTGGTGGCGGCCGGGGGAGCTGTGAGCGAAGTGGCAATGAACAATGCCGTAATTGTGAAAATGACACGGGTGATGATGATTGCTCCATTGCTTATCATCCTTGGAATTTTGGTTTCTAAAGGGACTACGGCCGCGGCAGGAGAGAAGAAATTCAAAATTACGATCCCTTGGTTTGCCGTCTGGTTTATCGTGATGGCGGGTATCAACTCTTTTTTGATAAACATCCCCTCCATCCAACCCGCCATTCATGCCATTAACGAGTTGGATACCTTTTTGCTCACTATGGCGATGACGGCTCTTGGTATGGAAACGAGCGTGGAAAAATTCAAACAAGCCGGAGCTAAACCCGTGGCATTAGCCGCAGTACTGGCGGTATGGCTGATGGTCGGAGGATATTTCGTTACCAAGTGGGCAGTAGCTCTTTTTGGTGCGTAATCAGCTCCAAGAGGCCTTGGGCCTCTTTGTACTTCTCCTCTTTCGATTTATCTTCTTCGAAAACTCAAAGCCTCTAAAAGATGAGATTTTTTTATATGGACCGCACCCTCTAAATCGGCAATTGTGCGGGCTACTTTTTTGACATTGGCCACGCCTCTATGGGAGAGGCCGAGGTTGGTTATTGCCATATGTAAAGTTTGCGTGGCTTCCTCATCCAACGAGCAGACCCTCTCAATCTCTTCTTCGCTCAGGTGGGCGTTGCACTCTTTTTGGCCACGCTCCTTTTGGCGCGTAAAGGCTTGGAGGAGTTGTTGATGCATTGTTGCAGAATCTATACCAGAAGCGTCTTGTATCCGCACCTCATCCATCTGCACATACAGCTCAATGCGATCAAGCAAGGGCTCAGAGATTTTGTTGCGGTACCGAGCGATCTCAAGCTCCGTACACCGACACTCTTTTGTAGAGCTCAAAAGATTCCCGCAAGGACAGGGATTTTGCGCCGCAGCAAATAAAAACTTGGTGGGATACTCCATCTTGGTATTGACTCTAGATATCAAAAGTTTCCTATCTTGGAGGGGTTCTCGCAAAGCCTCCAAAATCTGTTTGGAAAAATGGGGGAACTCGTCAAAAAAGAGCATACCAAGATGAGCCAAAGCCACCTCTCCCGGTTTGGCTTGTTGACTACCGCCTCCAAACAGACTTGCCTTGGTTGCCGTATGATGAGGCGCTCTATAGGGTCTAAGAGGCGTAAAGCTTGGTTCTTGACCGGCTAGGGCTTCCACTCTTGCGATCTCTAAAAGCTCTTCCAGTGCAAGAGGCGGGAGAATATAGTGCATACGCTGGACAATCATACTTTTCCCACAACCCGGACTTCCTTCAAATAAAATGTTATGCATCCCCGCAGCCGATATAAGCGCCGCTCTTTTGGCTCGCTCTTGGCCCTTGACCTGAGCGAAATCGATGGGGTAGTGTGCTTGGTAGTAAAAAGGTTTGCCATCTATCTTGATACTTTTATAGTCTAAAGGCTTTTTCGCAAGAGGCGTAAGCGTATTAGCTTGGATATCTTTGATCAGCCGATCTAGGCGATCATAGCCATAGAGGGTCACATTGGGTATGCGCCCTAGCATATTTGCAGCCTCTTTTGGCGCTATTACTTTGATGGGATTTTTGGCTAGTCCCAATACCAACGCAAACATCGTAGCCGTGGACTTGAGTCTGCCATCAAGTCCCAGCTCGCCAAAGATATAAAAATCTTCAAGCGTACAAGATTCATTGTACAAAGCGATGGATAGGGCAATAGCGAGATCGAAATGGCTGCCGCTCTTTTTGAGGTCGCTTGGGGAGAGATTGATGGTAATTTTAAGGGGTGGAAAACGAAAGCCGCAGCTAAGCAGCGCCGACTTGACCCGCTCTTTGGCTTCTTGGATGGAGCTACCGGCAAGCCCTACGATGCTAAATCCGGGTAAGGCTCTGGTAAAACTGCTCTCTACTTCTACCTCTTTTGACTCTATACCATCCAAAGTGGCGCACAGCAGTCGCTTCACCCCTTGGCCTTGGTGGCCTTTTTTTTCTTTTTCCACTCTTTTTCAAACTTTTTTCGTTTAAGGTAGGGTAGCTTTTCTATAAAGAGGTGGCCATCAAGATGATCCATCTCGTGCTGGATCGCCACGGCCAAAAGTCCCTCGCTCTCAAGACTTTTTTTATTTCCCTCCCTATCATAATACTCTACCCGCACCCATTTGGCTCGCTCTATGTCGTCATAGTATTCGGGTACGCTCAAACACCCTTCGGTATAGACTTGGGTACCTTTGGATTCGACGATAATGGGATTGATGAGCTCAAGCAGATCCTCTTTGTGCTGATTGCCCTCTTCGTCTGGCAAATTAATAATCAGCGCTCGCAAAGGCACCGCCACCTGAATGGCGGCCAAACCGATGCCGTTTTTAGCCCTCATCGTCTCGTACATATCATCGAGCAAGGTATGCAGCTCCTTGTCAAAGCGCTCCACCTCATTTGAGCGCATAAAAAGCCGTTTGTCTGGATAGGTGATGATTTGGCGGATCATCGAGCGCTCTTCTCCAATACCTGATCGATCAGACCATACTCCTTGGCTTCTTTGGCGCTCATAAAAAAATCCCTCTCGGTATCTTTAGCGATCTTTTTGACGCTTTGACCCGTATTTTGGGCCAAAATCTCATTGAGAATCTTTTTAAGACGTAAAATCTCTTTAGCTTGGATCTCAATATCGGTAGCTTGTCCCTGAGCGCCGCCTAAAGGCTGATGGATCATAATACGAGCATGCGGCAAAGCGTAGCGCTTGCCTTTGGCGCCGGAGCTGAGTAAAAAAGCCCCCATACTTGCCGCCTGACCGATACAGATGGTAGAGACATCTGGCTTGATGTAGTTCATCGTATCGTAGATGCTCATTCCACTGGTAATAACGCCTCCGGGAGAGTTGATGTACAGATAGATATCTTTGTCCGGATCCTCCGCTTCCAAAAAGAGCAGCTGAGCGACAATAGAGGAGGCTACTGCGTCGTTGATTTCACCGCTGAGCATTACGATGCGGTCTTTGAGCAGTCTTGAGTAGATATCGTAGCTTCGCTCACCCCTGCCCGTTCGCTCAATTACATAAGGAATGTAGTAGCTCATTGTTCCTCTTTCGGTAGTTTTTTGGCCAAAAGTTTACTCAAAAGCCTATCTTCTATCATTGCCATTTTAATAGCTGGTAAGAGTCCTTGCTTTTGATAGGCTTCTAGGATCTCTTGGGGATTTCGACCCATTTGCAACGCCTCGTAATAGATAGTCTGGACCACCTCTTGGTCCTCTACATCCACACCCTCCTCTTTGGCCAGGGCGTCTACGATAAATGTGGCTTGAACGCTTTGCTGGGCTTCTGGGCGTAGCTCTTCTCGTAAAGCCTGCAATTTTTCCGGATTGTTTTTGAGCTCCTCAATCTCCTCTTGGCTCATCTGTGCCGCTTTGTTGTTGAGCTGTACGTCGATCTCTTGCTCGACGATGTTTTTGGGCAGATCAAACGTAAACTTTTCTACCAAGGCTTCCATCAGTTTTGGTTTGAGCTCTTCATTGTAGAGTTTGGAGAGTTTTTCGTTTTCAAGCTGCATTTTGATCTCTTTTTTGAGCTCTTCGAGTGTGGCTTCTTCTTTTTGGAGCATCTTTTTAGCCAGCTCGTCATCGATCGCTACTGGCTCTTTTTCCTTGATAGCGTGCAGCGTTACCTCAAATTTGGCTTTTTTGCCGGCGAGCTCTTTGTTGGGATAATCTTGGGGAAATGTGACCTCGATCGTTTTGGTCTCACCCTTTTCCATCCCCACTACCTGCTCTTCAAATCCCGGGATGAACTGGCCGCTGCCAAGCCGCAGCTCAAAATTTTGAGCGCTTCCACCCTCAATTGGAGTACCATCTTCGAGCGTCCCTTTAAAATCGATCACTACCAAATCGCCCTCTTTGGCAGGACGATCCTCTTGCGCCTCTTTAAACTGCGCCATCGCCTCGGCCAGCTCTTCGATGCGCTTTTGGACCTCTTCATCGCTCACTTTGGGTACCTCATAGTCTGGAATTACCTCTTCATAGCCGCTCGTATCGATTTTGGGTCTGATGCCAATCTCGATCTCCATATCGATCGCTTCGTCGTTTTTGTCATACTTGATAAATGCGGGCTCGCCTAGCATCTGCTCTTTTGAGATACCAAGTTCCTCTAGGGCTTTGTCCAGCCCCTCTCGTACCAATTCCGCCTCTGCGTCTTGGACAATCTTCTCCCCGTAGCGTTTCTTTACGATAGCCACGGGCACCTTACCTTTTCTAAATCCGGGTATATCCATCGTTTTGGCCAGATTTTTGGCTATTTTTTCGCTTTTTTTCTCGATTTCGGCCTTATCTATTTGTATCTGGACTTTTGCGTTTGCGTTGTCTACTTTTGTCGCCTTGATCTGCATTTATTCCCTTTTAAAAAAAATTTAGACCCCATTTTATCAAAAATATGCTTTAAACTAAAAATCTTTTTGTGCTACAATGTGCAAAAATCCTCTAGGAGCGGCGATGCAAAAACAAGAGGCTTTCGAAGAGGCCATACGCACCATTTTACGACTCATTGGAGAAGATCCAACAAGAGAAGGGCTCCAAAAGACTCCCGAGCGGGTGTATAAGGCTTTTTTGCACCTAACCAAGGGGTATCGTCAAGATCCAAAAGAGATTTTAGGCGAAGCCCTTTTTAGCTCTACAAACGATGAGATGGTATTAGTGCGAGATATTGAGTTTTACTCCCTTTGCGAGCACCATCTCCTACCAATTATCGGCCGGGCGCATGTGGCCTACATTCCAGACGGCAAAGTGGTGGGGCTATCTAAAATTCCTCGCATGGTGGAGGTGTTTGCCAGACGGCTGCAAATCCAAGAGCAGATGACGGAGCAAATAGCTGACGCACTGATGCAAACGGTTCAGCCAAAAGGTGTGGGAGTAGTGATACAAGCAAGACATATGTGTATGGAGATGCGAGGCGTAGAGAAGATCTGCTCCACGACTATTAGCTCGGCTCTAAGAGGCGTTTTTAAAGAGCATCTTAAAACAAGAGAGGAGTTTTTTAGTCTTATCAACGCTCCCCATCCGGGGAGGTTTTAGGACTTACAAAGCCCCTCGGCTTTGGCTAAAGCCAAAATTTCATCGAGATGGATCGCCCGCTCGTCCGCCGGATCGGTCTCTTTGCTTCTGCACTTTTTGCATCCCATTCCGGCATTGGTGGCATCCATCAACGACTCCATATCGCAATGGCCCGCTTTGATCGCATCGATAATCTCTTTGTAAGTGACATTGGCACACTCACATACCACATAGAGTTCGTCAATAGCGCTGAGTTGGTCTAGATGCATTTGCTCTCCTTTTTAATCGAAATGGCAAAAAAGCATTATACCGCTTTTTGCTACATTTATACCATTTGTGCTATAATCCTCTCAAATCAAAAATAAGAGATAATTTATCTGATTTAGGAGAGTATGATGGAAACGACACAAAAAAGCTTCAAAGAGCTCCCTTTTGAGGAGAAATGGAAAGCGGTAGAAAAGGCGATCGACGAAAATATCCGTCAGTTTCTCGTAATGGACGGAGGCAATCTAGAAATCATCGATATGAAAGAAAACGGCGATTTTTTCGATGTTTATATTCGATATATGGGAGCGTGCGTAGGGTGTGCGAGCGCCACTACGGGCACGCTTTTTGGTATCGAACATACCCTCAGAGAAAAACTGGGAGATCAAAATATCCGAGTGTTGCCGATTTAGCTATAATAATTGTATGAAAAAGCTACAAGATATCCACTCTATCGACTTTTGCACACTCGATAGCGAGTGTGCCTATCTGCCAAACAAACAAAGCCGACTCTACTACCGTTACATCCCTGACGCCACCAAAGAACTGGCAAGCGAGCTCATCAAAAGAGGTTGGCGCCGTTTTGGCCACTCCTATTTTCACCCCATTTGCCAAGGCTGCACGGAGTGCAAAAATATCCGTATCGACGCTTTTGATTTTACCCCCACCCGCAGTCAAAAGCGCTCGGTGAAAAAAAACAAAAATACTCAAATCTACATCCAAAGACCAACCCTAAGCTACGAGCATATTGAGCTCTACAACAAATTTCATAAATTCAAAGCCAAAAAGAGCGGTTGGAAATATTATGAGATAGATTTGCAAACCTATTACGAGGAGTTTGTGGTAGGCGCCCATGATTTTGGCAAAGAGGTGGTTTATGTCGTTGATGAGAAAGTAGTCGGTATCGATCTGATCGACATACTCGAAGATGGGATCAGCTCCATCTATTTCTTTTACGATCCAGACTACGAGAAGCTCTCACTAGGGATATTTTCACTGATGATGCAAATAAGTCTGGCCAAACAGATGGGACTTCGGTGGATATATCTAGGGTATTGGGTGGATGGGTGCGCCTCCTTTGCGTATAAAAAGCGCTTCAATCCTCACGAACTATTGGAGGGATTTCCGCCCCTTGACCAAGAGCCCCAGTGGCACAGGATTTAAGAGCCTTTTTGCGCAAATTTTCGTACCAATTTGATAAAGATACGCACGATCAGTATCAAGATATAGACGATAAAAGTATATAAAAAAGGATGCAACCACCCAAAAGGGGCTCGCCCAATCGCTTCAAAATGCTCTATAGGGTGATGCAGCAGTGCCTTGGCATGCATCCAAATACAAAGAAAAACGAGCAAGAAGAGGTAGATGACTACCTCTTGCTTGATCACTTTCATCTTACATCAATCCTCTCAGCATCAAATACCAATACATCGGTTTGAGTAGATGCAAATCAAATTCCCACCAGATCCATCTTGGCTTTGCCGGATCGAGGAATGGAAAAGACGGCGCCGGTCCGTCATAATTGAACTCGGCCAACATTATTTTGCCATATTGGGTCTTGAGCGGACAGACGGTATAGCCGTCAAATTTCGCTTTTGGCTCTTTGCCTTCCATGACGGCCACTAGGTTTTCTTGGATGATAGGGCCGTGGTGTCGTGCGCTTCCTCCCGTTTTGCCCAGCGGGATACCATTGATGTCGCCGATACCAAAAACATTTTTGTAGCGTCTGTGTTGCAAGGTGTACTTGTCTACTTCGAGCCACCCTTTGGCATTTCCTTTTTGCCATCCAAGAGGCGAGTTGGCCACGGCGTCTACAGGCTTCATCGGAGGAACCACGTGGATGAAGTTATAGGGCATCTCCACCATCTCTTTTTTTGTGATGTAGTTGTAGTCTTCGAGATCTGGATCCCACTTGCCTTTGACTTGATAGGTATGCTCGAATGTGGCTATCTTTTTCTCCGGATCGATCTTGCGTAGGATATGGTTCCATTTATCTTCGATATTGCCATACATCTTCGTCACTTCGATCAATGTTTTATTGTAGTTTGGCAATCCAAAGAGTTTGGTTCCTTTTTTACAGAAGTAGGATTTGACGTTTTTGTGTAGATCCGCTCCCCCGTCTGGCCCGTTGCCTCGCAGATAATCGTCGCTAAGATACAAGATCTTTTGGGGTGCTCCACCGCACTTGATAGGAGTGTCTGGCTGAGTGTAGATAGCTTGGATAGGCTTGTTTGGACTCGCCTTTTCGGCTGCAGCTCTGAGCTGCCTAAACCACTCCCACGTCTTGCTTCCACCACTCACGTCGCCGGTGACGGGATTGTTGAGATAGACGCTTGATATCCCTTTTTGGCCGACCAGCTCTTTACGCATCCCCTCTATTCGCTCATAGTCGTAGGCCAGTCCCGTAGCCACTACCAAAAAGTTGTACTTTATCTTTTTGTTTTTATCGGTAATGACTTGATTGTTGTCCGGATCAAATTCGGCTACGCTCTCTTTGATCCACTCCACATCGCTTGGGATAAAATCTGAGTTTGGCCGTTTGATCTCATCGGCGGTGTACAGACCCGCGGCCATAAAGACTTGTCCGGGTTGGTAAAGGTGGATCTCATTGGGAGCGATGAGGATAAGCTTGGCATTTGGAGCGCTTCTGCGAAGTCTGGCCATTGCCATGATACCGCCAGCACCTCCGCCCACGATAACAATCACGGCTTTTTTGTCGCTGCCACCACCGCCATTTTCAGCTCTTGCCGAGGTGGAGCCAAGACCAAAAGCTCCTACACTTCCAAGCCCCATGATTTTAAGGGCGTCTCGACGAGAAAGTCCGTTACTCGCAGCTACCTCTTCGAGAGCCTCTGCACATTTTTTTAGTTCTTTTTCCATTTTCTCTCCTCGCAAATTTTCTCTATTATAGAGAATAATTATAAAAATCAAAATTAATTATAGGAAATTTTTTAAAAAATCAAATATTTTGTATGTTTTAAACAATTTTATTTATAAATAATTGAATGTAAACATTATTATTATAAATATTTTTGATAGGCTGATAGATGATATCTATTTGGTCCTTTTGGGGCTCTTTCTCACAACGAAACTGGATCGCTTTAAACGTACGCCCCTTTTGACGAAGCGTAAGCAGCAAATGATCCTTATGCTCCCCTACCATCCGCTGCTCCAAAATCTCCACATCCTTGGCCAAAAATCTAGGCATTGGATTGGATTCCCCATAAGGGGCGAATGTCTCAAGAATATCGATAAGCTCCCAATCTATCTGGTCAAAATCGAGTTCGCCCAGTATCTCTTCGTCCAAAACGAAATGCTCTTTGGGAATTTTTTTGGCCAATGCGACAAGACGAGCACGCAAGGCTTCTACATTCTTAGCCTGCACCGCCAGTCCCGCCGCCTTTTTGTGACCGCCAAATCGCTCTAACAGCTCTGAGCTTTGAGCAAGCAACGCATAAAGATCCACTTCCCCCAAACTTCTGCCGCTGCCTTTGTAGATAGCTCCTTTTTTGGTCAGTACCAAAGCGGGCTTTTGATACCGATCCACAAGGCGTGCGGCCACGATTCCCACTACTCCTTCGTTCCAATCCTCTCCGAGCGAAAGAATAATAGGCGAATCGTCCACATACGCTAGCGACTCCTCAAAGACCCGCTTCTCCTCTTGCTTGCGCCTGGTATTAAAGGCGAGCAGCCGAGCATAATAGACGCTTGCTTCAAAAAAATCCTTGGCCGTTAAAAAATCTAAGGCTACTTGAGCGTCCTCCATCCGTCCGGCGCTATTGAGTACGGGAGCGATCCCAAAGCCGATGTCGTCACTAGCGAAGCTATTTTTTTTGAGTATGCTGCGCAAAAATTTTATCGCAGGCCGTGAGCTTCGCTCAAACATCTGTAATCCCGCTTGCACCAAAGGTCGGTTGATGTGGCGAAGCGGCATCACGTCAGCGATGATAGCAATCGTCAAAAGATCCAAAAAACGCCGCATATCAAGATCCATTCCCAGCTCTTTTTTGAGCTGGGCGATCAAAAACCACGCCACTTGAGCCCCGCAGATCTCCTCATAGGCAAAAGTACAAGCTTCTTGCTTGGGATTGACGATGGCGTAGGCTGGAGGTAAGGAATCTGATGGCGTATGATGGTCGGTAATAATCAGATCAATCCCTTTTTCTTGGCAGTAGCGGGCTGCCTCCATCGCTCCGATGCCATTATCCACCGTGATGATGAGGTCCACATCTCCTAGTTCTTCTATGACCACGGGCGAGATGCCATAGCCGTGTCGGAATCGATTTGGGATGATAGTTTGGAGTGGATAGTCAAGAATCTCAAAAAACTCTTGTATCAACGCCGTACTGACTACCCCATCCACATCATAATCCCCTACCAAAGCGATCCGCTCTTTTTGATGGATGGCTTTGGCTATCCGTTTGGCGGCTTTGTCCATATCTTTGAGGGTATCTGGTTTTGGAAGCTGAGAAAGGCGTAAAAAACCCTCCTTAAAACGATTAGAGAGGATTTGATAGAGCCGCTCTTTAGTCAGTTTCATCTATTTTTCATAGCGTTGTGGATAAAAGCGGTAATTAAAGGATTTGGTTTTTGCAAATGTGAGGTAAATTCTGGATGAAACTGCACGCCTACGAACCACGGATGATCCTTAAGTTCCACCGCTTCGATAAGCCCCTCTTCGCTTTGGCCGCTAACAATCATCCCGTGGGACTCCAACTGCTCTTTATAGGCGGGGTTGGCTTCGTAGCGGTGGCGGTGGCGCTCGTAGATCACTGGCTGATGGCCATAAGCTTCCCACAGCTTTGTCCCCTCTTTGACACGGCAAGGATACTCCCCTAGCCGCATCGTCCCACCCATTGGGGAGGTATGGGTGCGGATCTGTTTTTGGCCGGAGGTATCGATAAACTCATCGATGAGATAGACCACGGGGTTGGGGGTATTGGGATCAAACTCCATAGAGTTGGCGTCTTTGAGTCCCAGTACGTTTCTGGCAAACTCTACGATGCTTAGCTGCATGCCAAGGCATATCCCAAGATAGGGGATCTTTTTCTCTCTGGCGTATCGGATCGCTTCCATTTTGCCCTCTACGCCCCGTTCGCCAAACCCGCCGGCTACCAATACCCCGTGCACATCTTTTAAAAAATTCTCCACCCCCTCGGCCTCGATGAGCTCGCTATCTACCCATTTGATATGCACTCGGCTATCAAGGGCGGCTCCGGAATGGATAAGGGCTTCGGTAAGGGACTTGTAGGACTCTTTGAGTCCAAGATACTTGCCTACAAAGGCGATGGTCACCTCATCTTTTGGGGCTATGATCTTTTTGACCAGCATATCCCACTCGTCCATCTGAGGATGGAGCTCTCCTAGTCGCAGCTGCTTGGAGATGGGCTCTAGGATGCCTTGACGCAAGAAGTTGAGGGGGACTTTATAGATAGTCTCGGCATCTTTGGCCTCGATGACGCTGCGCTCTGGTATTCCGCAGCTCCTAGCGATTTTAACGCGTACTTCTTTGGGGAGCGGACGCTCGCATCGAGCGATAATCATATCCGGACTGATACCGATACGGCGCAGCTCTTGGACGCTGTGCTGAGTTGGTTTGGTCTTAAGCTCGCCCGCCGCGGCGATGTAAGGCACTAAGGTAACATGAATATTGTACGCTTTGTGCTCTCCCAAGTCGTGGGTAAGCTCCCTGATCGCTTCTAAAAAAGGAAGTCCTTCGATGTCGCCAACGGTCCCACCTAGCTCTACGATGAGCACATCCTTGCCTTTGCCCGCTTTTTTGATACGATTTTTGATCTCGTCCACGATATGAGGCACCACTTGGATCGTCTTGCCTAGATAGTCCCCTTTGCGCTCTCGCTGGATGACTGAGAGATAGACTTGTCCGGTGGTAAAATTGTTGAGTTTTGAGAGTTTGACATCTAAAAAACGCTCATAATGCCCAATATCCAAATCAGTTTCCGCCCCATCGGCCGTGACGAAGACCTCGCCGTGCTCCAAAGGACTCATAGTCCCCGGATCGATATTGATATAAGGATCGATTTTGAGAATAGAGACATTCAGACCGCTGTTTTTGAGTAGTGCCCCGATACTAGAACTCGAAATCCCTTTACCAAGGGAACTTAGCACCCCTCCGGTGACAAAGATATATTTGGTCATGACAGCCCTCGTTTTTTAAGGAAAATTTTATCTAAAGATTGCTTAAAATTTTTGGAGATTATACTCAAATAAGGACAAACTATTTACAAGTATTCAAGAACTTTTGAAACTCGCTAAGAGATAAAGGGGGAGCGATAAAGTATCCTTGCATCATATCGCATCCCAAAGCCTCTAAAAATTCTAATTGAAAAGCGTTTTCCACACCCTCGGCAATCGTGGTAAAGCCAAAATTTTTGGCTATGGCCAAAATACTTTTGACCAGTATTTCATCATTTCTATCCACACCCAAATCCTGAACAAAGCTTTTATCGATTTTTATGGTATCGATCGTAACGTTTTTCAGATGGCCCAAAGAGGAATATCCGGTACCAAAATCATCCAAAGCGATGCGAAATCCTATCGACTTGAGCTTTTTAATTTTAGATTCGAGCGCTAAATAGTCTCTTGCCATACTCGATTCGCTGAGCTCTATTTGGATGCGCCTAGCATTGATCTGACTTGAGTCTACTATATCGATCAACTCTTGGATAAAACGCTCTTTTGCAAAGTTTAGAGTGCTGATATTACAACTTATGTACTCCAAATTCTCAAACTCTTCCAATAAGGCCACCGCTTTTTTAACGACCCACAAATCCATCTCGTAAATCAAACCGCTCTCTTGGACCATTGGAAGAAAATGCTCGGGCAGCAAAACGCCTCGCTTTGGATGTCTCCATCGTATCAAGGCCTCCGCACTTGTGCACTCGTGTGCATACGATCGCATTTGGGGCTGTATGAAAAGTTCGAGCTGATCATAAAGCAAGGCGGTGCGAAACTCATCGATCAAGCTAGTCTTATAGAGCAGTTTTTTCTCTAACTCTTTATCACAAAGTACGACACGATCCTTTCCTTGGCTTTTTGCCTCGTATATGGCGATATCCGCCTTTTTGAGCAGCTCCTCGGGCTCTTCACTGCCAAATACCACTCCTCCGATACTCGCACTCACTTCGAGTCGACAATTGTCTATAACCACCGGTCTTTTCATGGCTAGTAGAATTTTTTGGGCGATACTTTGTACATCGATACTCGCTTTATCCCTATCTTTGTCTAAATCCTTTAGCAAAATCATAAATTCATCCCCACCAAAACGAGCGACGATATCCACCGCCCTCAAAGCCATTTTGATGCGTTTGGCCAAAATTACGAGCAATCGATCGCCTATCGTATATCCATAGGTATCGTTGATTATCTTAAAATCATCTATATCCACAAATAAAAGGGCATTGTGATGGGCAAAACGCTCGGCTCTCTTGGCGGCGTCTTCTACAAACTGCATAAAAAGCTTTTTTCTTGGCAGTTTCGTCAAATCGTCGTAGTATGCAAAAAACTCCGCATCTTGTTTGGCTTTGATCTCTTGGGTGATATCTTGACCATAGACATTGCGAATATGTCCATTGACTGGAATAGAGGTAAAAAGATAAGTCGTCGAGCCGATCTCGTATCGCAGAGTACACGAAGTATCACATCTACACAAACGCAAAATCAAACTATTCCAATCTAGTGCCAAGGAGCGTAAAAGCGCTGCCTTTTCGTTTTCCATTAAAATAGTCTTGTTTGTACAATCTATTTGAAAAATGGGATTGGGGCTATGGAGGCAAAAGTTGGCGTATGTCTCCAATCTCTTTTTATTCTCATACTCTTTGGAGATATCTTGAGTGATGTGCAACGCCCCTATGATCTCCTCATCTTCATACACAGGTACGGAAAGGGCTCGCAGCATAAACTTTTTACCGCTTAAAATAGATTTGTACGGGCCCTCATAAAGACCAGGTTCACCTTTAATCAAAGGTTTTTTGATACTTTTTTTTAGTCTTTCATTCTTTAATCTGTTTAGATCAAAGCCCAAAACCTGCTCTTTTGGCACACCCAAAGCCTCAATAAAAGCTTTGTTGGCTTCTTGGATTTTGAGCTCTTTATCGTAAAAAAAGAGGCCAAAAGGGGCGTGATCAAAGAGCGTTTTAAATTTTTTCCAACTCTTTTTATGCGCCGCGTACAGCCGCTCCCTTTGACCCACGAGAGATCGATAAAGGGTGTTGATACGATAGAGTTTTAGCAAGGCGATCAGCCAAAAAAGATAGTAAAGCAGTATTAATACCGCCATCATATAATGATATTTATCGCCAAAAGAGGCATACCAAATCACCAAAGGTATCAATAAAAGCGTCAAGTAGCTCACAGCGATCACTCTATCGATGCTAAAGAGTATCATCGCTCCAGAAGCGAGGCCGCCAAAAATAAACCCTATGAAAAATTGATAAAAGATATCTGCGTGGTATAAAAAAGTCCATAATGGGACTACCCATATCAATGCGGAGAGCTCCACACCTACCAGGGTAAGCCAGTAGGCGTGTTTGGGATTGAGTTTGCCTTTTTGATAAAGATAAAAAATAACCAAACGATACAGCATTATAAGTACAAAGGCTAGAAACCATACCATTACCTTCGTTTCATCATACGACCAGTACAAAACCGCCAAAAAAAGTGCCATGAGGATATTGACAAAAATACTGACCAAAGCCGTTTCTAAAATGGATTTGATTGGATTTTTAAAGTTGCTCATCCTTTTTTCAGCGTTCACAGACCCCGCCATTGATGGTGGGGAGGAAAGCGCCTACTTTCCTCCTTTCGTAAAATTTGATGATATAGTACAACTACTATCGGCAAAGCCGCTTTGCCATCCACTAACACTCTCTATCCGTCGATACTAATTGGAGGAGCAAAACAACGGGTGCGTCAACATCCAAAGAGATTCAGGCTAGTTAGCTAGCATACCGCCAAGCCTCCCCCTTTACGGGGAAGTAGTTGACTGCGCTGCCTATCCATCGATAATTTTTGTTTATGATTATAACCAAAGAGGATTTAAAAGAGCCGTTTAAGCCTAAAAAAAAGGGTATGGACGACTCTTTTACCAAGACATCCTTTAAAATCGATCTGATTGCGATAAAGAAGTTTTTTATCTTGCCAAAGTTCTAAGCGCAAATAGCCGTCAAAATCGCTCCCTAGGGCTTTTGCTTTGGCGGAGCTGCAAGTAGAGATAAAATGGGAGGTAGTTTTTAGCGTATATGGGCAATGCGCAGAGAAAGTATACTCTTGGCGTAAAAGATACTCAGTAATTGGATTATCGCTTTTTAATCTAAGACAAGTAATCTTTGTAGAGGGTTTGGAGTAGATTTTTTCGTAGACCTTTTGATCGCATCCGATCAGAATGAGCCCAAAAAGGGCCCAGAATATGTAGTTATATCTCACCTTTGTGCGCTTTGTGGCATGCAATCCACTCTTCGATGTTGCCGCTATAGGCGTAAACGTTTTCATATCCTAGCATCTCAAGATACGCTTTGACCCTGTTAGCGAAATACCCCTTAAGACAGGCGGTCACTATGACGCTTGTCTTGTCCTCAGGCAAGATGTCTAGATAGTTGAAAAACTCGTTATAGGGAGTGTAGTAACTGTCTGGAATGTCTGCCTCTTCCGCATTTTCACCGCATACTTTAGCTGGCGGGCGTACATCTAAAAGGATAGCGCCGGCTTCTTTGAGCAATTCCAAAGCCCTTTTGAGATCCACGTTGCCAAACTCTGGTTTCTCTTTGTTGAGCTCTATTTGCTCTTTCATTCGCTCAGCCACATTTTGCTCAAACTCTGTCAACTTTGCCATAATCGACCTCCTAAGTGATATTTTTGGAAAATTATAACGATAGAAGACAAAAGAGTATGCTACCAAAGTTGCAAAAGGGCTTATCGCTCTTCAAACAAAAATATCCCAGAGGGCTTTGGCACGAGAATGCGAAAACGCTCTTTCCACTCTTTTGTATCCATTCCTATGACTTGACTCTCCCCATTGTTTGAGACATAGAGCAAAGGCTCCTCTTTGCTCCATCGCACATGCAGCACCATCCCGCCAAAATCGAAGCGTTTGAAGACTTCCAATCTCTTGGTATCGACGATCTGTATGATGGGAAACTTCTTACCGCTAAAAGTGACGGCTAGATATTTGCGATCGGGGCTAAGAGAAGTAAAGACCGGATTGCCCTCCACTTCGATCGCTTTGATAAAGTGAAAATTTTTATCAAAAACGAAGACTTTGTTGTCTCCCACCGCCGGGATAAAAAACTTGTCTTTCGTTACGGACCAAAAACCAAAGTGGGGGACTTTGAGGACTACGCTCTTTTTGTCCAGTTTGAGTGGGACCCGCTTATACGCAAAAGTATCGAGATTGAGCACACCGACAAACGGGGAGTTGAAAAATCCCACTACATAAAGATTACCATTGATCAAAGCGTCAAAAGGAACCTCCCCGGCATTTTGGATCACTTTGAACTTTTCAAACCAGATCTTTTTTTTCACCATAGGTTTGCCGTCGGGTCCTAGGCATCTAAGAGGGATGAGCTTGATCTTTTTTTTCATCACCCAAATGGCGTCTGTGTCCATCGCCGCAAAGACGAGGTAGTCTTTGTAGGTCTTGATCCCCACATTCCTAGAGCCCGTATCGATGGTTTGGAGGTGCCTTAGATTTCGATCGAAAATCTCCACCGTCTTGTTGGCGTAATTGGCCACGGCCACAAAATCTTTGGCCAAAGTAAAACCGATGGCGCTCTTGCTGGCTCTGATTTCTTTGAGCTTTTTTTCTTTGATAGGATCAAACTTGATCAAGTAGCCATCCCTTGTAATCATATAGCCGTCATTATCGATAAACTTCACCACGGCGTGGTTGCAGTTGTACATATTTTTGATTTCGTTTTTGAACTTATGATCTTCGATCACCGCCAAGGCGCTGTTTTCTCGCTCCACCACAAAGTATTTCTCTTTGGCAAAGAGTGCCAAAGCGATAAAAACAAACAAAAAAACTTTTTTCATTCTTATCCTTTAATCGATATAACAGCTAGGATCCTCATCCCACAGATCCCCACTGATAGCCCAAGCTCTTGGGCGGCTGCCGCCGTTGCAAATAGCGATGTGCTCGCAATTTTCGCATTTTCCTTTGATTCGTCTGGGAAACTCTCTAAGACGTCGCAAAAGAGGCGTCTCCTCCAGCCAGATCTCATCAAAAGACCGCTCGAAAATATTGCCAATGGATATTGGGAAAAAGGGATCTGGCTTGACTTCTCCTTCGCTGTTGATATTGACCAGATTCCTCCCCGCACTGTTGCCCCCCCATCGCAGCAGCCTTTGGCGCAAATCCTCCTTTTTATGGGGATATTTTTGGCCAAAATGCTCCAAAAAAAGCAGGGCATCCATCTCCATATTGCCCGTGACGATATCGATATCTCGTCCGCTCTCATAGTACTCGAAAGCTTTGTCGATGATATACTCCACTGCCTCTTTGCGCTCCTTTTTGGTCAGATCCATCGCAAGATTATCCAGCCCCCTGCCGCTGTAGACCAGATGGGAGATGTAGATCTTGTCGATCCCCTTGTTCTCGGCCAGATCGAAGATATGAAATAATGAATCTTTTGTTTTTTGGGTGATGGTAAAGCGTATTCCTACCTTACCGCCGGCTTCATGGATCAGATCGATGGCTTTGAGGCTTTTGGCATAGGAGCCGGGAAGTCCTCTAAAGTAGTCGTGGGTAGGCTCGTCCCCATCGATACTGATACCGATATAGCCAAAAGTGTCGATGATACGCTCCACATTGCCCGGATTGATATAGAGGCCGTTTGTAGAAAGATAGGTGGCGATACCCTCATCCTTGAAAGCCTGAGCTATTTGAAAGATATCTTTTCTCGTCAGCGGCTCTCCTCCGCTAAAGATCACAAAACGCACTCCCGCTCGCTTGAGTTGAGGGATGGTCTCCAAGATCTTTTGGGTCGAGAGGGTATCGGTGGCGTCTAGACCCGATTTGGAGTAGCAGTGCAAGCAGCTAAGATTGCAGCGGTTGGTAAAGTTCCAGATGGCGATGGAGCCCTTTAACTCTCTTTGGGGAATATCCTCTAGTGTGCTTTTGAGCAGATTAGAAAGACGAAACACTACTTATCCTTGAAGCTTTTGATGTAATCGACGATGGAGCGAAGCTCTTTTGGGCTAAGTTTGAAAGCCGGCATGGAGTTCCTGCGGTATCCTAGCATCTTGTAGGTGTGCTCGGGATCGAGGATCTGGGCAATGATCTCTCCCTCGTTTCGCTTTTTGGCGATCTGGGCGAATGGAGGGCCAAAAGCCATTGCCGTTTGATGATGACATCCCCAGCACTTCTCCTTGAAAATAGAAAGACCGAAGAGTCTGGGGTAGAATTTTCTGTTTTTGTTGATGAAGTTGTACTTGCCCACGGGAATATTTGCCGGATAGTCTTTGAGCTCTTTGAAAGTATCGGTCTGCCACACCAGCAGATCCCCATCGGGCTCATAGATGCTCAGATAGGCCAGCTTCCCATCGCCACTAAATTCGGTATGGATGTAGCGTTTGCCTTTTCTTGGAACCAGCTTTTTGAGTCTGTAGCGTTCTTTGTCCACAAGGATGAGCTGATCGCTTCCGTTGTCCACCCACAGGTAGTCGCTTTGTGGATGGGTCTTGACAAAAAAGCCGTCCCCTCCCACATCGATTTTTCGCACCAGCTTCCAATCATACATCTGCCAGATAGTGATGTAGGGTTTGCCTAGATGGGGGGTAGCGAAGAAGAACTTGCCCTCTTTGTACCAGTATGTGGCGCTAAAGAGATGGGGCATCCCCTCGATGGGGGCTTGGAAGGCCTCTTTGAGGTTGTCTAGCCGATAGACTCGCAGATCCTTGCCGTGTCTTGTGGTGCCGATGATGTACTCTTCAAATGGATCGATGAAAAAGTCTTCAATCGGGCGATCCAGCTTTTGGGAATGAAACTGCAAAGTCTTGGTATCGACTGTATAGAGCAGTGGCTTGTTGCGCAGAGTAAAAAGAGCCTTGTCTTGGCTATAGAGCTCATATAAAGCACTGATCTTGCCATCGACTGGATAGAGCTTGACGGGCTTGAGGGATTTTCTCTCAAAGACCACTACCATCTGCGGGAGTAAACAAGTAGCGAAGAGATACTTCGCATCCCGGCTGAGCGATATGTTGCGCAGATTGACACAGGCCCTGATTTTCTCTTCTAGCCGTCCGTTGGCCAAAGAGTAGTGCCCTATCCAACCATCACGGGTGGGGACATAAAAATTTTTGCCATCGAGCGTATATTTGAGCCCTCCATGCACGTTTCTAAAAGGAAATTTATCGAGGATCTTTTCATCCTCCATCACCCAGACCCGATTGGCTCCACGCTCCACCACAAGAGTGACATTTTCGATATTTTTGATACCGAGATCTTTTTTAGGGTTATTAAATTTTTTGAGACTTTTTTGGATATCCTCTTTGCTCCAGTGGATAGTCCCGGCAGGAGAGCGCAGATACTTGACGATCTTTTCAATCTGGCTATCGTTCAAAAAGGTAAATTTGGGCATGAGGGTTTGAGGCAAAGAGTACTTGATGATATGTGCTAGCTCTTTGTCGCTTTTGTGCCGTAAAAATTGTGGCAAAAGTGGAGGAGCCGAGACACCTTGACGCTCTTTACCGTGGCACATGGAACAATATTTGAAGTATAGATCATAGCCCGTAGGCTTTAAAGATTTAGCTTCTAGTTCGTGGACTATTTGGCCAAAAAGCCAATTGATAATTAATAAAGAGAGTACGATACTACGCATATTTGCTCCTTCAAAGAGCAAAAACTGCCAAGGCCCCTTGCCACTTTTTGCTCTTG